>CAZWQK010000019.1:0-12565 GCA_964635835.1 uncultured Pseudomonadales bacterium | reverse complement strand
GAACTGGGCGGCATGCACGTCCACAACGGCAGACTGCCGTTTCCCGAGCTGGAGCGCTTTTAGTGAGCGTCGACGCCGCGCCGCAACTTATTGAGCAAATCAAAACCGCCAACCAAGCCGGCTACAAACTTCTGATTCAAGGTCACAGCAGCAAGCGCGGCTGGATGGCCAGTTCTCGGGGCGACGACGTGCTGGATCTGACTGGCCATCACGGCATTTTGCAGTATCAGCCGGAAGAGCTGGTGATCACCGCTCGCGGCGGCACACCGCTCACCGTGATTGAGGCTGCGCTGGCGGAGCAAGGCCAAATGCTGGCCAGTGAGCCGCCGTGTTTTGGTGCGAACCTCACCCGCTCGGGAACCCTGGGCGGAGCCGTTGCTAGCGGGCTCAGTGGTCCTGGCCGACCGTGGCTTGGGGCGGTACGAGACGCGGTGCTGGGCGTGGAGCTGATCAACGGTATCGGCGAATACCTTCGCTTTGGTGGCCAGGTTATGAAAAACGTTGCGGGCTACGACGTTTCTCGTTTGCAGGCCGGTGCCTGGGGCTGTCTGGGTCTGTTGTCCGTGCTGAGTCTGCGGGTGCAGCCGCGCACAGAACTTGAGTGCACGATGAGCGCGGCCTTGGATGCAGCAGCGGCAACCCAGCTGTGTGCCGAGCTTGGCCGGCGTAATTTGCCCATTAGCGGAAGCTGCTGGTATGGGGGGCTGCTGTATTTACGTTTGTCTGGCAATGCCAGCGGCGTGGCGTCGGCCTGTCAGTCCCTGGCTGTCGCAGGATTCACCGACAATGATGCAGCACCCGAGCTGTGGCACCAGGTGAATTCTCATCAGCATGCGTTTTTTCGCGGAGAGCCGTCCCAAAACCAGGGCGGTGATGCCCGGAGTCGGGAGAAGAGGGCAAAGCTATGGCGGGTCTTAACGCCCCCTGCAGCGCCAATGCCGAGCTTTCTTGCCAGCCCGGAGCAAAATCTTTTGGTGATGTGGAGCGGTGGCTTACGCTGGCTCTATCACGAGGATGCCCAAGCCGTGCGTGACTACAGTAACGCCGTGGGCGGCTGGTGTTGGGCCTTAGGTGAGGCCATGCCCCTAGAGCCTGCCCAGCGTTTGATTATCCAGCACCTCATGGCGGCTTTTGATCCCAAGGGTGTGTTTGCCAACCCGCTGGGCTTGGTGGCCAAGGAAAACACCGATTTACGCGGGGGTGCCTAAGTTATGCAAACCCGGCTGCCGGCAGAATTCATCGCCACAGATCGCGGGCGTCGAGCCAACGATATTTTGCGAAGCTGCGTTCACTGCGGGTTTTGCAATGCTACCTGTCCCACCTATCAACTCAGCGGAGATGAACTCGACGGTCCTCGCGGCCGGATTTATCTGATTAAAGAGCTGCTGGAAGGTGCCCAAGACCCGGCCCGGGTCACCCAGCATTTAGATCGCTGTTTAACGTGTCGTGCCTGCGAGACCGCGTGTCCTTCCGGGGTCGCTTACGGAGAGCTGGCGGAAATCGCCCGGGCAGAGATTGGCTCCCAGCGGCGGGGCATGCAGGGCGTCCTGCGCTGGCTGCTGAAATGGATGGTGCTAAAAGCCAACCGCCTGCGCTTGCTGGCCGTCCTTGGCCGTTACGTGAAATTCGCCCTGCCGCGGGCGCTGGCGGCCCAAATCCCTGATCGGGTTACTCGGGGGCTCACCAAAGACACCTATGGCTCCAAACAAGTGCTGGTGCTGCAGGGATGCGCGCAGCAGGTAACCACAGGTCAGGTAAACCACGAGTTGCAGCAGTTGCTTGGGCTTTTGGACATTGGTGTAGTGACCGCGCCCAAAGAGGGTTGCTGCGGTTCGCTAGACCTCCACCTTGGTGACAAGGCCAGAACTTTGCAGGCTGCCCGCAACAACGTGGATGCCATCCATCCTTTCCTGGCGCGGGTGGACGCCATTGTCTCCACGGCGTCTGGTTGCGGGGTAACCGTTAAAGACTATGGTCGCTTGTTGGCCGGTGATCCGCGCTACGCCCAGCGCGGTGCCGAGATTGCCGCCGCAACCGTAGACGTTAGCGAGTATGTGGCAGACCTTGCTGCTGCCAATGCTGCTGCCAATGCTGCTGGGGCAGGTCTTGGAAAAACTCTGACAGCCAAATATCCCGGCAAGCGTATCGCCTGGCATTCCCCCTGCAGTCTCCAGCACGGCCAGCAGTCCGAGGGTTTAGTGGAAATGTTGTTGACCGCTGCTGGCTATGAGTTAGTGCCGGTGCCAGATGCCCACTTGTGCTGCGGCTCTGCGGGAACCTACTCGGTACTGCAGCCTGAATGGTCTGCCCAGCTGCGGGAGACAAAGCTCCAGGCGCTGGAGTCAGCAGGGCCAGACATCATCGCTACTGCTAACGTTGGCTGTCAGACCCATCTTGCCGATGGTACCGCTACCCGGGTCATGCACTGGATTGAGCTCGTCACATAACCTAGTCTCAAGTCATTCCAACTGGGGGGAAGGAAATGACGGAACAAGACCAGGATGCCTCTGGCCGAGACTACGGATTCTTGATGTTTTTGACGTTACTCAACGTCATGAATTTTGTTGATCGCCAATTGCCGGCCAGCTTTGCAAATTGGATCGTGCCGGACTTGGGGTTGACCAACACTCAGTTTGGGCTTCTGACCGGTTTGATCTTTATCTTTTTCTACCTTTTTCGTTCGCTCACACGGGCTCACCCAAAGCGAAACCGGTCTGACCCTGGCCCTGCTGTCCGGGATTGTGGGTGGTCTTGGCACCTTCACGGCGGGTCGCCTGGCCGATTACCTATCCCAGCGCGACCCGCGCTGGCTGGCATGGATCGTCGCCGTTGGTAAGGGTGGCTTAGTCCCGCTTTTGCTGTATTTCTTCTGGGTAACAGACGTTACCTTGGCGCTGATTATCTACCTTGTTCCGGCGTTTTTGCCGGTTGTTACCTGGCGCCAACGTTTGCCATGGTGCAGCAGCTGGTAGCTGAACATAGAGCGGTAAAGAAATTGGGCAAACCAGCAGGCCTTAGTGCCCAACAGGGTCTATCCGCCGAACACCTGCTGGATTGCTGTCACAACGACCTGAACCTGGCCCGACCCTGCTGCCACGCCCGTGGCCAGGGTTGTGGCCTGATTCGGCGTCAAGACGCTGATGCGTCGGTCATAGGTGCGCTGCCTGCCTAGGTTATCGACTACGCTTACTCGCAGATTAACGCCCTGCAAACTCCGGGGCGTTTTATTCGTCGCTTCAACCAAAACCGTGCCATCAAGATCCAGCCCCCATCGCAGCCCCACCACGCTTTGGGGACGCTCTTGGCTGCGCAGGGCAATCAAAGACGTCAGCGCAGCTTGCCCGGTAGCGCCTTGGTCAGTTGCAGCTTTGGCGTAGAGCTCTTCGGCTTTTCGGGTATTACCCTCGCGCTCGGCGATGGTGCCCAGGGTGCTATAGGCTTGGGCGGTTTCCAGTAACTGCAGGCTGCGGTTCAGTTGGCGCTTAGCCTTGGCGGTTCGCCCCTGCTTTTCGTTAACCATGCCGCTGCGCAGCAGGGGATAGAAGAAATTCGGGTTCAGGGCGATGGCCTGATCGTAGGCAGCATCGGCAGCGCCCAGGGAATTTTCTTGGGCTTCGATGTCACCGAGCAAGGCAAAAAAGTGACCCTCCCCGGGCTCAATATCAATGGCTTTGTTGACCAATCGGCGAGCCGCCTTTGCTCGATTGTCCTGCAGCGCCTGTTTTGCTTCGTCGTAGGCTTCGTACCCTGGCTTGGTTTGGGTGAGCCGCCCCATGGCGGTTTGATAACGCTCTCGTCCTTGAACGCCTCCCGTCGGCAGCACTGCCGTATGAGCCCGGTTGGCGTCTAAACGCTCCTGGGAGGGAGGGTGGCTGGCGAACAAACCCTGTAAAAAATCCGGCCGTTTGTTGTCTTTCAGATCCACAAAGGTTTGCTGCAAATCCACGGCACCTTGGGGATCGTAGCCAGCCCGGCTCATGTAGTTCATGCCGTACAGATCAGCCTCCCGTTCGGCGTCCCGGCCGTATTTTGAGTTCAGCAGCTTTGCACCGGCACTGGCGCCGACAACGGCTACCTGGCTGTAGTCGCTGTTCGCTGTTGATGCGCCGGCGGCAAGCACCGCCGCCTGTAGCAATACCCCGCGCTGAACCGACTTGGCGCTGTGTTTAGCCGCCGCGTGCACAACTTCGTGACCGAGCACCGCAGCCAGCTCCGCCTCGCTTTCCAGCTCTGTCAGCAGGCCGCGATTAATGGCGATCTTGCCGCCGGGTAGTGCCCAAGCATTGGGCGTCGAGTCGTTGATGACAGCAAACTCGTATGGGAGCTGTCGATCACTGACGGCCGCAACCTTGTTGCCAACTTCTTGCACATAGGCCTGAACGCCGGGGTCCGCTACGTAGTCGCCGCCTTGGGATTGGCGAGCTGGAAGATATTGCTGGGCACCGGTTTTCAGTTCCCAGCTCTCAGAAACCAGGCTGAGCTCGCTTTTGCCAGTGACTGGATTGGTCGCGCAGCCGACCATAATTTGCAGGGCGGCGACCAGGCTTAGCAGGCCAATGCGTTTCAAGCCTGCCACCGGGATAAGAGAGCGTGTTGCCTGCATTAATTGAGTCATAGGTAATCTCCTTAGGTTCGGCCCTTAGCCTCTGCCACGGCGGTAACGCTGGCGTATCTGATTTGCTTCGCTGGTTTTTCCCTGTGCTTGGTAAACCTCGGCAAGCTGCAGCCAGGCGGCTGCGGATTTTTCCAAATCACTGCCGGCCAGAACCACCGCCTTGCGCGCGTGCTGGAAGGCAATCAGGGTTTCATTTTTACTGAGATGGACTTGGCTCAGCTTGATCCACAGCGCCGCTTCTCTGGGTTCGATGCGGATGGCACGTTCCAGCAGTACTACGGCGGTATCCGGCTGCTGCTCGGCCATGGCCCGATTGGCTTGAGCGAGGAGAGTTTGGGCACCGCTACTGCGCGGTGGGGCTACAATGGGTGCGGCTGGTCTGGGGGGGGGTGTTTTAGCGGCAGGAGCCGTTGCACCGGGTGTTGATGTTTTGCTTGCCTCTGACACCGGCCCGCTGCTTGACGTGCTGACGCACCCGGCCAGCAGCAGGGCAGTCAATCCCGCGCCCGCTCGCTGCCAGCATTGATTGTCCCAGGCGCCGCCAGGATGAGTTTTATGGTTTGTGTTAACGCTCATGCTGCCATTCCGCCATGCGGTTGTTTCACCGGTGTGTCCTTGATTTTAAACAGTTGCCCTCACCCAACAGCCGCAAAGGGTATTTTGGCCCTTGGTCGCTAGGCCGGTGGCTGCACAGTTTCCTAACCCAGGCTTCTAATCCAAGCTTCTAACCCAAGCTTCTAACCCAAGCCCCAAATAAGTAAGGCTCGATTCAGCGCCTGAAGATTGATCGCAATCGGTCGCCTAAGTTGGGCCTAATGCCGCAACCCGGTTTTATTTTCAGAGTATCTGGCTGGGCGATAGGGAGTACAACCACATCTGCGCACTTATCCGTGGCGCGCAGACCGGTTTCATACTCAATTGAGACAGAGTTCTCACTGGGCGGGATGATGAGCGGGTCGGTGCCGTCTGCGCGCATCATGGCATTCCAAATACGCATGGCGCCGGTAGCGCCGGTCAATCCGGTGGGCTGGTTATCGTCCCGACCCACCCAGACCACGGCAAGTTTGCTGTTATCGAAACCGGCGAACCAACTGTCGCGGTTGTCATTGGAGGTGCCGGTCTTACCGGCAACACCTTGCTTGCTGTAGGGTGAGGAACGACCAGTACCGCGCCGCATGACGATTTCCAGACCGCGATTCAGGCTGGCCGCATTACCGGGATCAATGGTTTGGTCCAGTTCAAATGGATAATGGGATAGGGCGTTGCCCCGTTCGTCGAGAACGGCGACGACGCTTTTCGGCGGCACGCGAAAACCGCCGCTGGCAAAGTTGCCATAGAGTTCCACCAGTCCCAGGGGCGACATGGCTTCGGCTCCAAGGAAAAAAGACGGGTAGGGATTTTTCGCTGAATAGCCCAGCAGATCCGCAAACCGTTGCTGGATATTGCGCAAACCCACCCGGTTGCCCAGGTCTACCATTGCCAGATTCAGTGACAGCGCCAGGGCTCGAATCATCGGCAGCTCACCGCGAGTCTGGCCGTCGTAGTTGCGTGGACTCCAAGGTTCGCCGTTAACCGGCGTTAGCGTAATTTTTTCGTCGTTAACAAGACTCGACCACTCATACCCGTTCTCCAGCGCAGTCAGCACGATTAGGGGTTTGATCACCGAACCCACCGGCCGTTGGGCTTTCAATGCTCGATTAAAACCATCCACTCGACCCTTGCGGCCCCCAACGAGTGCCAGTACTTCACCGGTTTGGGTGTCTGTTACCACTGCGGATGCCTGCAAATCGCGCTGGGTGAGACCCCGCTCGCGCTCAATGGTCGCAAGGGTTTGGGTAACCGCCTGCTGGGTATTTTCTTGGGTGCGTGGGCGCAAGGTGGTGAAAATGCGCAGGCCCTGAGACCGCAGGTCCTGGGGAGAATAGCGCTTGCTCAGTTCAAGTCGCACTAAATCCATGAATGCTGGGTAGTAGGCGCCGCCGCTGTTCGGGCTGTCCACTACCCCCAAGGGTCTGGCAACCGCTTGTTGGTGGACTTTGGGGCTGATTAATCCATCGTCACGAAAGGTGTCTAAGATGCGGTTGCGGCGTTTTTTGGTGCGCTCCGGATGACGAAACGGGTTGTAGTAGGACGGGCCTCGGATGATGCTGATTAGCGTAGCAATCTGCTCCGGCGGCAGCTCGTTCAGGGGTTGATTGAAGTAGTACTGAGCACCTAAGCCGAATCCGTGAATCGCGCGCGCGCCGTTTTGGCCTAAAAAGATTTCGTTAATGTAGGCGGTCAGCAGATCTTCTTTGGAAAAACGCAGCTCCAGGATAATGGCCATAGCCAGCTCGCGCAGCTTACGCTCGATAGTGCGCTCGTTGGTTAAAAAATAACTTTTGACCAGCTGCTGGGTCAGTGTACTGCCCCCCTGCTGGCGCTCGCCGCTGCGGAGATTTACCCAGGCTGCGCGGGCGATGCCGGTGATACTGAAACCTTTGTGCTCGTCGAAGGTTCGATCCTCGACTGCTTTCAAGCCGTTAGCTAGCAGGTCAGGAACCTGATCCGGCGCCAGGATCACCCGGTCCTCGCCGTGGGAGGGGAAGAAGCTACCAATGATGGCGGGTTCCAGCCGAATCAGATCCACGGGGCTGCCGCCACTGGACATGCGCTGCACTTGGCGGCCAACGAACATAACCTGCAGCCGGGTGGCCGGCCGGGTAGCCTCCATGAACGCGAAGCCACGCAGATGAACGTTGACGCCACCCGGAATGGGTTGATAAGAACCGGGCGCTGTCAGGTCTGCGGTTTTGCGGTAGCCCAATCGCGCCAACTCGTCCTGCAGTTGGTCATTGGTTAGGCGTTTTCCGGGAAACAGCTCCAGAGGTTGGGCATAAACCTGAGCCGGAACCGACCAGCGGCGGCCCTCAAAGGTTTTGCTGATGTTGCGGTCTAGGTAATAAAGATAGCCCGAGCCAATAAGCAGGAGGATGAGGGAACCCCAAAGGGCGCTTTTGATCAGCAGCCTGAACAACCATCGTCGCAGCCTAATGGCCCAGCGATCTTGATTTCGGGCTTTGCTACGTGACGCCTTGCCAGGTGGCGTTTTCTGTTTTGGAGGGTTTTTTCTGACCATTTGGCGTTTTTGTTGATTCAAGCGGTTACGGCAACTCAATGAACAGTGTAGCGGAAGAGGGGAGCGAAGTTATTCCGAGCCGATACATGGGTGATTGCGCCGGCACGTCTGTTTGCGAGCCGTAGCTTTCGAATCATCACATCGATAGAAGGTTCCGGTGTTATTCGGGGGACGCTAACCCCCGCTGGTTTGGATGCAGTGGATTCATTGAGTCCTACGCCGTCACTGGATCAGACCGGTTAACAATCGACGTTATTGTGAGACTCGTCACATCGGCGATGGTTAGTCAAACCAGAACTCGAATTCTAGAGCCAAAACATTGAGTCTTTGGCACCCAACTCATAGAGCTGGTTATTTAGGGGTTGCAAACAGAGCGCAAGGGCCAAGGCCGAAACGTCGAAATGTCAGTCGAAACGTAAATAAGGTCGCCGCACTTTTCAGGATAACGGGGCGGTTATTCCGGCCAGTTCCTTGACTCGAGAAAACGCCACCAAAAGGATGAAAACGCCACCAAAAGGATGAAAACGCCAAAATGATGAAAACGCCAAAGGAACACTGGACGAGGGACGGGGCGCGGGAAATCTATCATCGCCCGCTCATGGATCTGCTTTTCGAGGCACAGACCGTGCATCGGGCGAATTTCGACCCCAACCGGGTGCAAATGTCGAAATTGCTTTCGATCAAGACCGGGGGCTGCCCAGAGGATTGCGCTTATTGCTCTCAGTCTGCTCGCAACGGTTCCAAACTCAAAGCGTCAAAGCTGGTGGAAGTCGAGCGCGTATTAGCCGAAGCTCGCAAGGCGCATGAGCGAGGCGCTACGCGCTACTGCATGGGCGCGGCCTGGAGGGAACCCAAGGATCGAGATATGGATGCGTTGATCGCCATGATAAAAGGCGTGAAAGCGCTGGGCATGGAAGCCTGCATGACATTGGGTATGCTCACTGACGGGCAGGTAGCACAATTCCGCGAAGCCGGATTGGATTATTACAATCACAACATCGACACGTCCGAACGTTTCTATTCCAACATTATCACTACGCGGACATTTGGGGAGCGTATCGATACGCTCGACCGCGCCCGTCAGGCTGGCATCAAGGTTTGCGCCGGCGGCATTCTGGGCATGGGAGAAGATGTCGATGACCGTATCGATATGGTGGTAACGCTGGCAAACCTTCCCGAGCCGCCCGAATCGGTGCCGATCAACATGCTCATGCCCCAAAAAGACACGCCGCTGGCCGATGTGCCACCTTTAGACCCGATTGCTTTTGTGCGGATAATCGCGCTGTGTCGCATCATGATGCCGATAGCTCATGTCCGGCTCTCCGCTGGCCGCAGCGAAATGAGCGATGAGCTTCAAACCCTCTGCTTTTTTGCTGGTGCGAATTCGATTTTTGTTGGCGACACTTTGTTAACGGCTGGGAACCCGGAAGAAGACAAGGATCGCCGCCTCTTCGAAAAACTGGGAATTGCCTCGGAGGGCGTTGTTTGAACGATCAAAGAACGCGGGCGCGCCGCCTGATGGCGACCGGGCGGTTTGAGGAGGCCCTAGGTGTGCTGGATGCCCGCAATCGGCGCCGCCGGATCATTCCGGCATGCGGGCTCGATTTCTCGTCGAATGACTATCTGGGGTTGTCGGATTCCCCAATCCTTGTGAAAGCCGCTAAAGCGGCGCTCGATCGCGGCGTTTCAGTTGGCTCGGGAGGATCCCGGCTGTTGCGGGGAAATCACTGCGAACATACAGCGTTGGAGACTGAGGCCGCGGCCTTCTTCGGCACCGAAGCGGCGTTGTTCTTCGGTGGCGGTTTCCAGGCAAATCAGGCGATCTTCACCTGTCTGCCTGCGGCGGATGATCTTGTTTTATATGATGAATTCATTCACGCCAGCACCCATGAGGGTATGCGTCTTGGCCGCGCTGAGACAAGGCCGTTTCGTCACAATGACGTAACCCAGGCCGAGGACGTTTTGCGCGCCTGGCGAAATTCCGGCGGAACCGGCCAAATTTGGATCGCCGTTGAGAGCATCTATTCCATGGAGGGCGACATTGCTCCGCTTGAGGGTTTTGTCACCTTGGCGCGGTCGGTCGATGCCATTCTTGTGGTAGACGAAGCTCACGCAACCGGTGTGTTTGGGACGGATGGCCGTGGGTTGATGACAATGCATGGCGCCGGCGACTTGTCTGTGCATACTTGTGGCAAAGGTCTTGGCGTTTCGGGTGCCTTGGTCTGCGGGCCTCGTGTCATGATCGAGATACTGATCAACCGGGCACGGCCGTTTATTTTCGCCACCGCCCCCTCGCCGCTGAACGCGGCCTTAGTTCGCGCTTCGCTGCGCGCGCTTCGCGAAAGCCCAGGTCTCCTGACCGCGGCGCGAACCCGGATCGCACATGCGCACAAGGAAGCGGCAAATTATTGTGGACTGACAGGATTGCAAAGCCAGATCATTCCGGTGGTAATCGGCGATGACGGCGAAACGATGGCGCAGGCTTACCAATTGCAGGAGATGGGATTTGATATTCGTGGCATACGTCCGCCGACAGTGCCGAGCGGAACGTCGCGCCTGAGGATTTCCATTACCGGCCATGTGGGCGCGTCGGATATCTCAGCTCTCTTCGAGGCGATTTCGGCGCAGAGCGGAAAGGGCGAATGAACACCTTGGTCGTTACCGGCACCGATACGGGGGTTGGCAAGACCATTGTCGCTGCCGGACTCACCAGAGCCCTTGGCGCGTCTTATTGGAAGCCGGTGCAGGCGGGCCTGGAAGAAACCACCGACAGTGAAGTTGTCGCTGCCCTGACTGGACAGCCTGTCCTTCCAGAAGCCTATCGTTTGAACCTCCCGGCTTCCCCGCATCTGGCGGCCGAGGATATGGGCATTACTATCGACACCGCGAACTTAGAGCCGCCTTTGGTGCAGGGAGCATTAATCATTGAGGGCGCCGGCGGCGTTATGGTTCCACTAGATCGGCAAACATTCTTTCTGGACCTCTTTGCTAAATGGCATGCGCCAATCGTTCTTGTCGCGAGAACGGCGCTTGGAACAATCAATCACACGGCTTTGTCGATCAATGTCTTGCGATCCGCTGGCTGCAACCTGGCGGGAGTTATCTTCAACGGCAGCCCGCAGGCCAAGGTCGAGCAAACGATCGAGGAAATGTGCGGCATACGACACCTGGGCCGCCTGGACACTCTTGATAATCTCAACGGGCATACGCTTGGTCAGGCATTCGCCAACATAGATGTCGATTGGCTGCGGGATGCCTTATGACCCCGTTGGAGTTCGATGCTCGTCATTTGTGGCATCCCTATACCAATGCCGCAGAGCCTGGACCGATGCATCTGATTGTGGAAGCGGAAGGCGTGTGGCTTATCACCGAAGACGGCGACGAGATGATCGATGCCATGTCGTCGTGGTGGTGCGCGGTTCATGGTCACCGGCATCCCGCCATTATCGCGTCTATGCGGCGACAACTTGAGCGCATGCCGCATGTGATGTTTGGCGGTCTGACACATGAGCCTGCGACGGAACTCGGGCAAAGGCTGGTGAACCTGCTGCCACGAGGGCTAGACCGGATCTTTTACTGTGATAGCGGCTCGGTATCCGTTGAGGTGGCTATGAAGATGGCCGTTCAATATCAAATGGCGGCCGGATATCGTGGCAAGGTGGAATTTGCGACCATTCGTGGCGGGTATCATGGCGACACCTGGAAGGCGATGAGCGTCTGTGACCCGGTTAATGGAATGCACGGTATGTTTCGCGGGGCCCTGTCGATCCAGCATTTCCTGCCGCGCCCGCAAACCGCGATCCATGATGATTGGTCGGAGGCCAATGAGACCAATGGCCTGGCCGATCTGAAAAAGCTGCTCGATCAGAAAAGTGATCTAATCGCGGCTCTTATTCTGGAGCCCCTCGTGCAGGGGGCCGGGGGAATGTATTTCTATCACCCTGAATGGCTTCGTGGCGCTGAGGCCCTGTGTGCACGCCACGATGTCTTGCTGATCTTCGACGAAATTGCCACCGGTTTCGGCCGTACTGGGCAAATGTTTGCGATGGACCACGTCGGTGTGACGCCTGACATTCTGTGTCTTGGTAAAGCGCTGACCGGCGGGCATATCTCTTTTGCCGCAACGGTCACCACAAGCCAGGTCGCCGAGGGCATCGGTCAAAGCGAGGCCGGCGTATTCATGCACGGTCCAACCTATATGGCCAATCCCCTTGCCTGTTCCGCCGGGATCGCCAGCCTGGGCTTATTCGATGACGGCACTTGGAAAAAACGCGTCGCAGCCATTGAAACCCAATTGCGCGCTGAGTTAGCCCCAGCAAAAAATCTCCCCGGTGTTCGGGATGTCCGCGTTCTCGGTGCGATAGGCGTCATCGAAATGGTAGAAACCGTAGATCCGAGTATTGCCCATCACCGGGCACCGTCGACCGGTGTTTGGCTGCGGCCGTTCGGCCGCAACATCTATTGTATGCCGCCGTTTGTTATTTCCTGCAGTGAGTTGTCGCGCGTGACGGCAGAAATGGTTGAGCTGGCCCGAGGAGCGACATGATTGGCAGCGTGTTGAGTGAGCGGGTCGGTGCGGCTCGGAAGGCGGCACCGACGGTGTAGTGCCGGAGTGGTGCAAAGTGACGTTGAGCCAGTTGCCCGGGTGCGAGATCTGGTTGAGTGGTAAGTCTGACCCGGAAGACACGCCGCGCTTCGGTCAATCAAAACATTCTGGACAAGGCAGACGGCGGGGCTTATGGTCGTTGAGCCTAAGGGGTGGCGAGAGCCTGAGATAGCACGAATTTGTTAGACCCTTCGAACCTGATCCGGTTAATACCGGCGTAGGAATA
>CAZWQK010000018.1:0-12912 GCA_964635835.1 uncultured Pseudomonadales bacterium | reverse complement strand
GCCCCGCGCCGCGCCAGGCACCCCGCGCACGCCTCAGTCGGGCGGTCGGGACTTTGGAAGCTTTGGCCAGCAGCAGCAGCAGCGCACCCCACAGGGCAACCAGAGATCGTCTGTCTTTGTCAAGAACCTGCCCTTTGGGCTGTCTGAGGACGAGCTGCAGGGGTTGTCGTTTGAGTCTTTGATTGCGCCCAAGGACAGGGCTTCCTTGCAGCAGTTTATGGGGCAACTGGTGGAATCTCGCTTTGGGCAGTCGTTTTCCAAACTGGGGCCCTTAGACTTACGGGTTTTGTGCAAAAACCCGGATACCGGGGCAGTATCTCCGCGCTGGATGACCCTGCGCGTATCCTCGCCCGATGTTTTGCCGAGAGACGGTGTCGAAAATACCCTGCTTTTTCTGAGCCTCATGGACATTACCCATCGTGAAGCGGAAGAAAAACGCATCCTGCAGCAGCTTAACTTTGATGCTCTGACCGGATTGCCCAGTCGCTACAACCTGCTGTCCCAGATCGAACAGCACATTGCCCTGAATCAAACCTCGGGTGTCGAGACACCATTTCATCTAGCGTTTTTTGACCTGGATCGATTTAAAAATGTGAACGACGCTCTGGGACACCGGTTAGGGGATCGGTTTCTGTCCGCTCTGTGTCACCGTCTGCAGAGTGCCCTGGATGAGGGACAGATCTTTGGGCGTTTTGGCGGTGATGAATTCCTGCTGTTTTTCCCGGACGTAGCGGATTTGGAAGAGGCGTCTAAAATTTGTATGGGTGCCTTGGACACCTTGCTTGAGCCCCTGCAGGTAGACGGCTACACCTTATCTTGCGGTGCTAGCTTCGGCATCGCCCGTTATCCCGATCACGGCAGCACCGTGGACGAGTTAATTCAGGCGGCGGACACCGCTATGTACCACATCAAGAGCCAGGGCATTGGCGGCTGCGCGGTATTTGATTCATCCATGAATGCTGAACGCTTTTCACAGCTGGAGCTAGAGCAGGAGTTGCGGGCGGCACTGGTGCAAGGTGATTTTGTAGCTTTCTATCAACCGCTGGTTTGTTTGCGCAGCGGTCAGATCAAGGGAGTTGAAGCCCTGGCGCGCTGGAACCACAAGCGCCTGGGGTTACTGGAACCCAAGGATTTTCTCCCTCTAGCTTTGCAAGCGGGCTTGATGCAAGAAATTGATCTGCTGGTGCAAAGGCAGGCGCTGCGGGATGCTGGCCGTTGACTCGCGCAAGGTTTTGATATTCATCTGTCCATCAACTGCTCTGCGGTGCAGGTAGAACTCCCAGACTTTGTCACCCAGATCGAAAATCTCTGCGCTGAAGTGCAGTTCCCTGCAGACCGGCTTTACATCGAGCTGACGGAACAAACCCTGGTTCGGCAAATCGAGCACGCAGTTAACAATATTCAGGCGGTACGAGACCGGGGCATGAAGATTGCGATCGATGATTTTGGCATGGGCTATTCGTCACTCAGGTACTTGCGAGAATTCCCTATCGACATTCTCAAAATTGACCGCTCCTTTATTCAAGATTTGCACACGGACCAAGACGTGGAAGCGGGTGTGAGTTTAGTGGACGCGATTATTGCCATGGCCAAGGGCCTTGGGTTAACCCTCATCGCTGAAGGGGTAGAGCGCCCCGCTCAGCTAGCCTATCTGCAGGGTAAATCCTGTGATCAGGCTCAAGGATATTTGTTCACGCAAGCCTGTAGCTCAGAACAGATGCTTGAAGTTTTATCCGGCTCGGGCTTTGCCGCCGTCGTTGGCGCAGAGGATTCTGCAAGCTGAACCTGCGCTTTGCTCGGGGATAGCCCCGGTAAATTTCAAGATTAAGTGGAAGTATTTACAAGGCTTGCCCAAGCACTCGCTCATAGATCCCCGTATAGTAGTGCCCGTACTATTTTTTGGACGCCATCGGTGAAAGGATTTACAACCAAAATTGTGCATAACGATCGGCAGGATGCCATCGAACATGGTTCTTTGCATAAGCCAATCCACGCAAACGTCGCCTACGGGTACGATGACGCACGGGATTTGGCCGCTGTTTTTCAGGGTAAACAAAATGGCTACAGCTATGGCCGCCAAGTTAACCCTACCGTTACCGCCCTGGAATCGAAGATTTCGGTAATGGAGGATGGCCTCGCCAGCGTCTGTTTTGGGACGGGTATGGCGGCCATTGGCACCACGATGTTTTCGCTGCTGCGCTCTGGAGATCACATCGTTTCCAGTGCTTTTTTGTTTGGTAATACCAACAGTTTGCTCAATACCTTTGCGCAGCTAAATATCGGTGTGACTTTTGTCGACGCCACCTCGGTGGCGGCAGTGGCCGCAGCCGTTACCGAGCAAACTCGCCTGGTGTTTGTGGAAACCATCGCCAATCCGCGCACTCAGATTGCAGACTTGGAGGCTATCGGTTCGTTTTGCGCGGAACGAGGTTTGGTTTACGTGGTGGATAACACCATGACGTCGCCTTATTTGTTTCAGCCCAAAAGCGTTGGTGCCAGCCTGGTAGTTAACAGCCTAACGAAGTATATCGGCGGGCATGGCAACGCTTTGGGAGGCGCTGTTACCGAGACCGGCGTGTTCGACTGGACTTCCTTCCCCAACATCTATCCAGACTACCAAGGGTCTGATCCCGGCAAATGGGGCATCACCCAAATCAAGAAAAAGGGGCTTAGAGATCTGGGCGCCAGTCTTGGCCCGGAAGCGGCTCACCACGTTGCCATGGGGGCCGAAACCCTGGCCTTGCGCGTGCAGCGTCAGAGCGACAATGCCATGGCGATGTGTCGTTTTCTCAGTGAGCACCCCCAAGTAAAGCGCGTTTACTACCCAGGCTTGGAAGATCACCCCCAGCATCATCGAGCGGAAAAACTCTTTCGCGCCTATGGCGGTTTGTTTAGCTTTGAACTGAACAGGGAGTTGGATCTGTGGGACTTTCTTAATCGGCTCTCTGTGATCGTGAAATCCAGTAACTTGGGGGACAATCGTACGTTAGCGATTCCCGTCGCACATACCATCTATCACGAGATGGGGGCGGAACGACGGGCCAGCATGGGCATTGATGAATCGCTGATTCGTATTTCCAGCGGCATAGAGGACAGCGAAGATCTGGTAGCCGATCTGGCGGCGGGTTTTGGATAAGAGGCAATGATGAGCCGATTAGCAGGGAAAGTTGCGGTCATAACTGGCGGCGCTGGAGGGATTGGCATTGCTGCAGGCAAACGATTTGCAGCGGAAGGCGCTCAGGTGTTGCTGGTGGATCTGCAGGAACAGGCTTTGGCAGACGCCTGTGCTGAAATTGGCGGTAACGCCGTGAGCTATCTGGTGGCCGACGTAACCGACGCGAATGACAACGCTCGTATGGTAGAAACCGCCACCGAGCGCTACGGCGGCGTGGACATTTTTTTGGCAAACGCCGGCATCGAAGGCGATGTGGCGTCGATCTTGGATTACGACGAGTCGCGCTTCGATCAGGTGATGGCCGTTAACGTGAAAGGCCCGTTTTTGGCTGTGCGCGCTGCGGTTCCCGCCATGCGGCTGCGTGGCGGCGGCAGCATCATTATTACCTCCAGTGTCGCCGGTGTTCGCGGCGCGGCCTCCTTGGCACCCTATGCCACCAGCAAGCATGCGGTAATCGGTCTGATGAGGTCGGCGGCAAGAGAATTTGCCGCCGAGGGCATCCGCGTGAACACCGTCAACCCTTCGCCGGTGCAGACTCGCATGATGCGATCCATCGAGGCTGGTATTGCACCCAACGATCCAGCCGCCGCCCAGCAAAATATGGCGGCCAACATTCCCATGCAGCGCTATGGGGAGCCCGAGGATATTGCCAACATAATGCTGTTCCTTGCCAGCGACGAAAGCCATTTCATCACCGGCTCTACATACTTTGCAGATGGCGGAAACACCGCTTAGAGTTCGTCGCCTGCCGTGCAGGCAGACGACGATCGAGATCGAATCGAAACCACTTAACAATCAAAACAATTAAGAAAAGGACGACAGTTATGGCCGAGGCCTTACTTGCAACAGATTTGAGTTTACCGAACAAGCGCACGGGTAAGGTCCGCGATCTTTATGACGTGACCCTGGCGTCAGGGGAAGAGGCATTGCTGATTATCGCCAGCGACCGCATCAGCGCCTTCGACGTCGTGATGCAAAATGGGCTGCCAGGCAAAGGGGTTGTGTTAACTCAGATTTCCAAGTTCTGGTTCGACCACTTTTCAGGGGAGATTAACCACCACCTGTTGAGTACCGATGTGGCAGACGTTCCGGGTCTCACTGATGACCAGCGCCAGGCGCTAAACGGCAGGATCATGCTGTGTCGAAAAACCGAGGTTGTACCCATTGAGTG
Organism: uncultured Pseudomonadales bacterium; assembly: GCA_964635835.1. Classification (GTDB taxonomy): domain Bacteria; phylum Pseudomonadota; class Gammaproteobacteria; order Pseudomonadales; family Azotimanducaceae; genus UBA4421. The sequence goes on along the minus strand of CAZWQK010000018.1, from coordinate 8,566 downwards.
CATTGCACGGGGTTACATCACCGGCAGCGGCTGGAAGGACTATCAAGCCAGTGGCGCCGTTTGCGGAATCGAGCTGCCTGCAGGTCTGCGAAACTCTGACCGCCTGGCTCAGCCATTGTTCACGCCATCCACCAAGGCCGTTGATGGCCACGATGAGAACATCAGTTTTGAGCAGGGTGCGGAACTGGTGGGCAAAGAGCTGATGGAATGGCTAGGAGAAAAGACGCTCAGTCTTTACAGCGCTGCCCGGGACTACGCCGGCGAGCGCGGCATCATTTTAGCCGACACCAAATTTGAATTTGGCCAAATACAGGGCTCAGATGAGCCGCTGCTGATTGATGAAATTTTTACGCCGGATAGCTCACGCTTTTGGCCCGCCGATGACTGGGAGCCCGGTCGAGAGCAGGTGAGCTTTGATAAGCAGATCGTGCGCAATTACCTGGAAACCGTAGTGGCTAATGGCGAATGGGATAAAACCCCGCCCGGGCCAGCGCTGCCTGAGGAAGTGGTCGAGCGAGGTATTGCGCGATATCTGGAGGCCTACCATTTGCTGACCGGCGACCATCTGACCCTGTAAAGCGTCAGAGTCGAGAATGGACTGGGGTGAATACAAAGCACTCTGCGCTCGGCCAGACTACTGGTCGGCGTGGATGGCAAACCAGTGCCAAGAACTGCTGCAGCGTAGCGCCGTTGCGGACGCCGACGGCGTTGCAAGCAAATTGCGTCAGGATCTTCGCCGCCCGGCCCTTGCCCGGCCTGTTGACCATAAAGGCGGCGTAGAGACTTGGATGTACCAAGTCAGCCTGTCAAAGGCTCAGTGCAAGGTCCTGTTGCAAGTCATTGACCAGGCCCAAGAGCAAGGCCGTAAAACCTCAGGAACCCAAAGCCGCGGTTTAGGCGGCTTCCTAGCCAACTGCCAGGAATTGCTGCAGTTTCGACAAGACTCGGAGCTGTCGTCACGAAGGAATCATGGCTAGCCCGTCTGCATACGGCCAGGCGGTAAAACCCTCCCCAGCCAGAATTACCAAGGTGCTGGTTGCCAATCGTGGCGCCATTGCGCGACGTATTGTAAGAGCCTGTAACGAGTTGGCTGTGGATAGCGTCGTGGTCTTTTCTCCCGCCGACGCCGGCGCGCCCTACATCGATGAGGCATCCCAGTCCTATCCGCTGTCGGGTTTGCGCCCCCTAGACAGTTATTTGGATCAGGATCAGCTGTTGCAAATCGCTCAGCAAAGTGGCGCTGACGCCGTGCATCCTGGCTATGGTTTTCTCTCGGAGAACCCGACCTTTGCCCGCCGGGTGATCGACGCGGGCATGGTATTTATTGGTCCTGACCCGGCGTGGCTAGAACGTATGGGTGACAAGGTCAACGCACGGCGCATGATGGCGGAATGGGGCATGCCCACTTTTGCCGGTAGTGAGTTGATCACCGACTTGGCTGGCGCACAAAAGGCAGCAGCGCATATCGGCTTTCCCTTGGTGGTGAAACCATCCGGCGGCGGAGGCGGCATGGGTATGCAGGTGGTGCAAAGCGCTGAGGAGCTTGAGCCCGCGCTGGAGCGAGCTCGGGCAGTGGCCAATGCGGCGTTTGGCAATGGGGATCTGTACCTGGAGCGCTGGATTCAAAAGCCCCGGCATATCGAATACCAAATTCTCGCTGATGAATTCGGTAACGCCATGCATTTGCACGAGCGGGAGTGTTCGGTTCAGCGCCGACACCAAAAACTCATTGAAGAAAGTCCGGCACCGGGCATTGATCCTGAACTGCTGCGGCGGCAGGCCGAGCAGGGCGCCAGCATTTGCGCGAGCCTGGGTTACAACAACGTAGGCACCCTGGAAACCCTGTACTGCGAGGGTGAAACCGGGTTTCTGGAAATGAATACCCGCATACAGGTAGAGCACGGTGTCACTGAGGCCGTTACCGGTATTGATTTAGTGCAGCAGCAAATTCTGTTGGCGGCAGGTGGCCCGCTGCCCAAATCGGCGGCGCTGGCGGGCCATGCCATCGAGGTCAGAATTTACGCAGAAGACTGGCTCACGATGATGCCGTCCACTGGGGTTTTGCGGGAATTTCAGCCGCCTCAGCTGCATGCTGTTCGAGTTGAAACCGGTTATCAGACTGGGCAGACCGTCAGCCCTTATTACGATGCTCTGTTGGCAAAAGTCATTGCCAAGGGCAGTACCCGCGCCCAGGCTATAGGCCGAGCTGTGGTGGCACTGCATGCTTTTAAAATTTCAGGTGTGCTTACCAATGTGTCGTTGCTGCTGCGGGTGCTCCAAGATCCGGAGTTTCTCGCAGGCAATGTCGATACCGGCATTGTGGATCGCGTACTGGCTGCGAGCCGCAGGGTAACAGCTCTTTAGTCAGTCATAACCCATGGCTCCACCGCAAACCCCTCTCTGAAAACGATTGGTGCGGTGCTATATTTCATCGGCTCCAGCGACAATAGGACGCTCATGGCAAAGCAAGATATTGAAAGCGAAGTTACAGGAAACGTATGGAAAGTACTCAAGGGCGCTGGCGCGGACATTCGCATCGCGTCCCCAGACATCAAAATGTCGATCATGGAAATTAAATGTGGCCTCGTCCCGGACACGAGCATTACGCAGACCCTCCGAGACTTGATGCCGATGGACGTGGCTAAAGAGCTGACCTTCACTGGCCGCATACTAAACGGTGAACAAGCCAAAGAGGCGGGCCTGATTGGCACCGGTAATCGGGTCGAAGCAGTAAAGGCTAATTTTGAAAAACGTGCGCCGGTGTTTACGCCTGCAGCAACAGGCGCCGCCAGGTAGTTCGTTATGAGCTGGGACAAAGAAGTTCAAGAACTGCAGCGACGGCGCTACTTAGCCCAACAGCAAGGGGGCGAAGCCGGTATCGCAAAGCAGCACGCCCGGGGCCGCATGACCATTCGAGAGCGAATTGAGGTGCTCCTCGATGACGGTTCCTTTCGAGAGCATGGGCGAGCCACGGCAAGTCCCGTATATGACGATAACGATGAACTGCTGGAGTACGTGCCGGCGAATTACGTGGTTGGATTTGGCGCCATAGAAGGACGCAGGGTGACGGTTGGCGGTGAAGACTTCACGTTGAAGGGTGGGTCGCCGAACGCAGCAGGTTTGCGCAAAAGCGTTTATGCCGAGCATTTGGCCGTGCAGTACCGCACCCCCTTAGTGCGAATGTTAGAAGGCGGTGGCGGTAGCGTCAAAGGCGGCGGCAAAAAAGGCGGCACCGTGGGGGACCCGGTTTACACCGAGCCCCGGTTTAAGATTATTGCTGACGCCATGGGCGTCGTGCCGGTTGCCTCGGCAGCTTTAGGGGCGGTTGCCGGCTTCCCCGCCGGGCGTCTTGTGGCTTCGCATTTTTCCGTTATGACTGAGCACACAGCTCAAGTGTTGATCGGTGGTCCGGCTCTGGTGGAGCGTGCCCTGGGGGTCCGCATGACCAAGGAGGAGCTGGGTGGCGCGTCCATTCACCTACGCAGCGGCATTGTCGACAACTTAGCTGCCGACGAGCACGACGCGCTGGCGCAAATTCGCCGTTTTTTGAGCTATCTCCCCAGCAGCATTTGGCAGCGAACTCCGCGCTATCAGGTACATGATCCTGCGGACCGGCAGGAGCAGGCGTTGTTGTCGATCGTTCCTCGGGACAGCAACACAGGCTTTGATATGCGGCAGGTCCTGAACATGATTTTTGATCAGGACAGCGTTTTTGAAATTGGTGCTCTGTACGGTCCAAGTCAACTATGTGCCTTGGCCACGTTGAATGGTCAACCCGTTGGCGTGCTTGCTAACGACTGCCTGCACTACGCTGGAGCCATGACAGCAGAGGCGGCGCAAAAGTATCGTCGCTTTGTGGAAATGTGCGATACCTTTCACCTTCCCATTGTGAACTTAATCGATCAGCCAGGCTTCATGATTGGCCCTGAGTCCGAGGTCGCAGGCACCATTCGTTACGGCATGGCAGCGGTAGCGGCGGCGGCTCAGTCCACGGTGCCCTGGGCAGTGATCCAGGTGCACAAAGGCTTCGGAGTGGCCACGGCGGCGCATTACGCCCCCGGAGCTTACATATTGGCATGGCCTTCCGTAGAATCCGGCCCGCTGCCCGTAGAGGGAGGCGTTGCCGTGGCGTATCATCGGGAAATCGCTGGGGCCCCAGATCCGGAGGCGAAGCGTCGGGAGCTAGAGGATCGTTTGCGTGAGGCGCGATCACCATTTCCGCGAGCAGAGTCCTTTGCGGTGCATGAGCTGATTGATCCGCGGGAAACCCGGCCGGTTCTGTGCGAGTGGGTTGAATGGATTCAGCCCCAGTTGGATACCCTCACCGGACCGACACATTTCCCGGCACGCCCCTAACCGGGACTCATCACAACACAGTTAATTGGAGAACATCATGTCTATTTCTTTTGCCGATCAGGTTGCCATTGTTACAGGAGCCGGTGGCGGTCTGGGTCGTTGTCACGCCCTAGAGCTTGCCCGGCGCGGAGCCAAGGTAGTGGTTAATGATTTGGGCGGCGCGATGGACGGCAGCGGTGACTCCTCAGAGGCTGCCGAGGCGGTGGTTGCTGAAATCAAGGCCATAGGTGGCGAAGCCATTGCAAACGGTGGCAGCGTGTCTGATCGGGCTGGCGCCCAGAGCATGGTGGACGACGCGATGAGCGCTTGGGGCCGGGTGGACGTATTGATCAACAACGCCGGCATTTTGCGCGACAAATCGTTTTCTAAAATGACCCTGGATGATTTTGAAATGGTGGTGAACGTGCACCTGCTTGGCGCTGCGTACTGCTCGCATGCCGTATGGCCCATTATGCGCGAGCAAAACTACGGACGAATTTTGATGACCACGTCGCCCAGCGGTTTGTACGGTAATTTTGGTCAAACGAACTACGGTGCCGCTAAATTGGGCCAGGTAGGTCTGATGAACAGTATGAAAATTGAAGGCGCGAAGAACAACATCCATACCAACAGCATCGCACCCGTCGCGGCAACCCGCATGACGGAAAATCTGATGCCCGAAGACGTTCTGAAGAAACTTGGGCCTGAGCTGGTTACCCCAGCGGCCATTTTCCTGGTCAGTGAAGACGCTCCCAACGGTGTGATCTTGCAGGCCCAGGGCGGCAAATATTCCCTGGCAACGGTGGTGGAAAACAACGGCCTTAACCTGGGCGTTGAGGCAACGGCAGACGATGTGGCCGCTAACTATGAGGCCATTGTCGACATGGCTGAGCTGAAAACGCGGGGCATGCTGCAGCTGTAAGCAGTATCAGACCGCGCCCTGGGAATCCCGAAGATTCCTGCAGCGCGCGGTCTGCTTTCCTCGGTAATGACAACGGCAGAGGTTGCACGCAATGGCAGCATTAATACTGACCCTGATCCTCACCTTTGTGTTGTCCGGGGGACTTTGGTTTTTGCTGGGCAGCAAGCTGACCCTGGTGGACGATTCCCGCGAGAACGATCTGGCTAATTTGCTGGCCTATTATCTTGCCCTGCTGCCCGGGAGTTTTGTTATCGTTTTCTTCGGCATTGGCGGCTAGAGCTTTTGCAGCTTCCAATCGACATCGATTCGATCAAGGGTTTTTTGCATCCAGATGAAGGTGCCGCTCTGTATCAGTATGCGCGGGCTAGCGCCAGCTTGGGGCCTTGCCTAGAGCTAGGCAGCTACTGCGGAAAGTCAACCGTCTATCTGGGAACCGCTGCCCGAGACGCCAATGGTCAGGTGTTTTCCGTGGACCATCACCGCGGTTCCGAAGAGCACCAGCTGGGCGAGGAGTATCACGATCCCGAGCTGTTCGACGCAGCTACAAAGCAAATGGATTCATTACCCACGCTCCGTCGCACCCTTGGGCTGGCTGGCCTGGAGGCCTGGGTGATTCCCGTGGTGGCAGCAAGTGCTCAGGCAGGGCGCTACTGGGCCACTCCTCTGGGCATGGTCTTTGTGGATGGGGGGCACAGTCTGCAGGCGGCACTCACCGACTATCGAACCTGGAGCGTACATATTTGCAGCGGCGGTATTCTGGCCATTCACGATGTCTTTCCCGATCCTGCAGATGGTGGTCAGGCACCCTTTGAAATCTACCAGCTGGCGTTGGCCTCGGGTTTATTCGAGGAAGTCGAAATGCGTCGGACCCTGGCAATCTTGCGCCGTATTTGACTGCTAGGGTGGCTCCACGGTTTTGAATAGCTTGGCCGCTGGGGTCAAATCAAACAAGGCATCAGCGGCCAGCAGCACAGCGCCCGCAGTCCAGGTGGGCTTTTCATTCGGCCAGTAAGCGTCATCGGGAAAAACGTAGCCAGTCCACCAACTTCCGTCATCTAGCTGAAATCGCTGAATGTCTCGGTAAAGAGTATGTGCTTCTTCAGTACGACCGGCCACCACGCAGGCCATGATGAGTTCGCAGGTCTCCGCCACGGTAACCCAGGGCTGGTCAACAACGCAGCGACAGCCCAAGCCAGGCTCGACAAAGCTTTGCCATTTTTCTGCCAGCCGTGCTGCGCCTTCTTCGCCCCTGATAACACCGGTTAGTACGGGATAAAACCAGTCCATGGAATATCTGGCTTTCGACTCCCAAGTGCGGTCAAAGCGTTCCGGTTTATGTCGTAGCGCCTCGCCCAGACGCCTGCGCGCCAGCTGCCAAGGAGCGGTGTCATAGCCTAAGGTTTGACCGATGTGACAGGCACAGGCGATGGACTTGTAGATGGCGCTGCAGCCGGTGACCAAAGCATCCTTGCACGGTCCGGTTTTGGCGTCCACAGCCCAATAAATTTCGCCGCTTGGGGTCTGTTGCTCCAGAACAAAGCTGATGGCGCTATGAATCATTGGCCAAAAGCGCTTGAGTGCCCGGCGATCTTGGGATGCGAGGTAGTAATGCCAGAGTCCGGTTGCCACATAAGCAACAAAGTTGGTTTCTGCTCGGCTGCTATCGGCTACCGCATCGTCCTGATAGGCGGCGAGCCAGGCACCGTCAGGACGCTGGATGTTTTCTAGCCACTCAAATCCTGCAAAGGCGCCATCCAGGTGGCCAGTCACGGTGAGGCCCATGATGGCCTCAACATGATCCCAGGGGTCGGTAATGCCATGGCGAAACCAGGGCAAAGCACCGCTGGGCAACTGCAGGCCGGCAATGTAGTTGCCAGTGGCGCGCAGTTCAGGGGGTAATGGTTTAGCGTGCTGCTTGCTCATGGGTCAGGATTGTCGAAAGTACATGACCACGCTCTTGCCGAGCAGCGGATTAAGCAAACGGTCCAGCATCTGAGTGAGCGCCGGACGCTGCATTAGGTCCCAGGCCAAAAAGCGGTGGTATTGAGTGACCAGAAAATGCTCCCTGGCGGTGTTCCAGAACAGACATTTCAGCCACCAGTAGGGCACATGCAGGCTATGGGCCCAGTGTCTGCTGAGAAATGTAAGCCCCATAGACTCAATGCGTTGCCGTAACTGCCTGGCTTTGAAAATCCGCACATGACCGCCTTCCACTTGGTGATAGTCATCACTGAGCTGCCAGCAAACCCACTCGGGAAAGTATCGGGGTACGCTGACGGCCAGCAGCCCTCCGGGTTTTAGCACGCGATGGATTTCGCGGAGAAAACTGGGGTAGTCGGGGATGTGTTCTAGAACCTCTGAACAAATCACGTGATCAAAGGCGTGGTCAGGAAAAGGCAGTTGATGGCCTGTGCCCTGAATAAACCCGCAATAGCCGCCCTTGGTGGGAGGTATGGCAAAATCGTTGAGGCGCTGCTTGGCAGTACGCAAATCCTGCAGCCCCAAGTCTAGGCCAACGATTTCCGCGTCGGCTACCAAATACGCCGAAATGCTGTGGCGGCCTTCACCGCAGCCAAGGTCCAGCAGGCGGTCGCCTGGGCGGATGTTTAACCGATTGAAATCGATGGTTTCAAGACTCATGGCTAATCACCTGACGATAGTGTTGAACAAATTCCTGCCCGGCTCGGCTCCAGGAAAATTTTTCGACCATGCGCTCTCTGCCGGCCTTGCCTAAGCGATAGCGTTGCTCAGGGTGATCGAAGAGATAACCAATGGCCTCGGCCAGAGCGTCACCGTCTTTAGTTGGCACGATCACACCGGCATTACCCACTACTTCGGGCAGCGCGCCGCCGTCGGTAGACACCAGGGGCACTTGGCAGGCCATAGCCTCGCCAGCCGGAAAACCGAATCCTTCGTATTCTGATGGCACTACGGCAACGCTTGCGCGGGCATAAAGCCTGGCAATGTCCTGAAAAGAAATACCGTGGTGAAAGTCGATACGGTCATCGAGTTTGTAGCGTTGAATCTGTTGCTCGGTGACGCCGCCGGGCTTTGGTGACCCGATAAAAGTGAGCTTCAGTGAGGGATAGCGGTTTACCAGCTTGGCCACCGCCGGGATTAAGTGCTGGGTACCCTTCAAAGGCTGGTCTGCGCTGGCGGTGGTGATTAAATGAAAAGGTTCCCGGCTGATGCTTGGTAGCGGCTGAAAGAGTTCTGTGTCGATGCCGTTGAGTACCACAGTAATGCGTTGGCTGGGAATGCCAAAGGCTATGGCAATGTCACGCCTGGAGTTTTCGCTAACCGTTGTGA
>CAZWQK010000017.1:3549-13156 GCA_964635835.1 uncultured Pseudomonadales bacterium | reverse complement strand
CGTACTCGTACTTGGTTCGCAAACCATTAGGCGCCGTGGTGAGCTTAAGCTTGCCGGGATACGCGCCGCCCCCCATCTCCGTGGCGCCGTAGTACGCGTGGTGAGTGGTCTCCCCCAGGGCGTTGGTGCTGCTCACGGGATGCAGTCCATAGGCGCTGTCGTAGGCCACCGTCGTGGTGCGGGTGGCAAAGTCCGGGCCTTGCACGGTAGTGGCCAACAGGTTACCGAAGGCGTCCTGGCGGCTATTGCCATGGCCGTCTTCACCATAGCGAGTATTGACCAGCACGCGTTGGGAGCCGGGGTCTATTATCTGCTCCCCTACCTTACGGCCACGTTGCCCGGAGGCCGAACTGTATTGGAACTGGCTGCGACGTCTTAGGGTTGTACCGGTGGTTACCGCAACATCACTGCGAGTGAGTAAACCTATGTCCCAGGTGCCTTCGTCATTTGACCACTGATTGGTCGTGGTTTTGCGGCGCAGTGCCGTGCCGCTGTTCTCGGATTCGTAAACCTGACTGCCAAGCGTTAACGGTTGGCCGTAGCTATTGTAGGTGTAGTCACTTGTTTCAAAACTCAGGGACTCGCCATTCCAATCGAATTTAGCGATTTCGGTGCGGGTGAGATCCAGGCGATACCGCTTGCCGGCAATGCCGGCGCCGCTGCCCAGGGGCACTCGCTTCCATGTGTTGCGCGTATCGCTGAGCATACGGCCGTGCCGATTGACGGTGCGCATACCCAGCAGACTGCCTTGGGTAAAGTTGCCGTAATCCTGACTGTAGGTCAGCTCGGTACGAGTTCCCGTAGTGGTGTTGGTCACCACGCGCCTGGCAAAACCCAAACCACCCAGGCCACCGGCGTGAGCACGCCAGTTCTCGTAGCGATAGGTAACGCGCTCAGTTCCGCTACCAGCTTTGGCACCGGGGGTGGCCCCGTTGTCCTGCTCTACAGCGCTAACCAGCACCAGGCCACTGCCCGCCCCGATCAGCGGGTAGGAAGATCGGGTGCCGGGGACGTAAAAGTCAGAACCCGCGTCGCGCAAAGCTGCTTTGTACTCGAAACGGATTTTTACTCCCATGCCGTTGGTGATCGTGGTGAGGTAGTCCGGGCGGGTAATCTGGCTGGTGGACACCAAGGAATTGTAGGCACTGTAGCCGCTGCCACTATAGGAGCTAGGTTTGTCGTAGCCAACGTCGTCAATGTAATCATTGGGATCTGCTGACAACCCCCGCCCAAAGCGCACGACATCAAGTGCTCCGTCACCGTTGAAGTCACCCTGCAAGGCAAACTCGTGCGAGACCCAATAGCCTCCCCTGAACCTTGCCTTGATGCTCGCCCGCCCCTGAGCGTCGTGGTCGTTGGCGATGATGAACCTGCCCGCCACCAACTCTTGCTCGCCGTCGCCGTTCGCGTCGGCAATAGTGGCGCGCTCCCAATCGTATTCCCTAACGTCAACATCATTACCGTTGGCATCTAGAATCGTCACGGCCGGTGCAAACCGCGTACCCTTGTTGATGTGGGCGTATAGCCTGTCATCGCTGCGCCGAAACACCACATCGGTTAAGCCATCGCCGTTCAGGTCCAGCAGCTGGGGCTTGCGTTCTTTATCGACTGCAGAGAACACGCCGCCCTTGGAGACAAACCCGCTGCCGGGGCTTTGATACAGCACATAGACGCTGCCATTGGGAATCAGCAGATCTTGCAGACCGTCGCCATTGGCGTCCATAACCAGCGCGTAAGCCATTTCTTCGCCGGTAAACGCTCTTTTGGCCACCGCAATCTGGACACCAAATTTGCCGCCGGTATTGGGTCGATAATACAAATGATCTTCGTGCCAAAGGTGCACGAGGTCTGCCAAACCATCACCGTTCACATCCATCAAACGAGGTGACCACTTGTAACCGATATTTGACGTCCAATGGGTGTCGGTGGCTCCAAACCCAGCCGCGGAGCCATTTCTGACCGTCCAATAGCGGCCACTGGGAAACATCACATCATCAAAGCCGTCCCCATTGATATCACCAATCAGGGCGTAGTCGCGCTCTTTATCACTTACCCTAATGCCAGTGCTGCGCCAGGCACCCAAGCCGTTGCGGCTGCCGAGCGCGTAGGACCAACGGTTGCCAGCACCGATCGCCAGTATGTCGGTGTAGCCATCGCCGTTGATATCTGCTGTCCAGGTCCGATTCCTATTCAGTATAAAGCCCAGATGCTGTTCTTTAGTGTGCGCACTGATGCTGCCGTTCTGCCAACCAAAAACCGTGGGTTTAAGGCAGACGCTGGCGCTCACATAGGTACCGGCGCACTCCTGGATTTGCGTGATTTTAGAGTGCCCTGTGGTGCCGGCGTTGCTGTAGCTCAGATGCAGCGAGCGCAGCGCCTTACTGCTGGAATAGGCCGTTACCTTCTGCAGGCGTTTGGTTTGCGACAGCATGACTCCGGCAAAGAACGCCTGGCTCTTGTCCGGCCGTTCTTGCCAGTCAAATACCAGTCGATGCAGCGGGTTGGCTCCGCTGGCGTTAAAGTTGTAGCGCACTTCCCTAAGGCGCTGCTCGCCGCGGCCGTCCACGTTGTTATAAACAAAGCGAATGACGTTGCCTTGGCGGTCCTCAATACGGCTGAGCATCCACTGGTAGACCACTGTGCGGCTCAGATTGAGATTCGGGAGATTGATCCACCCTCCCCAGCGGCTGCTTGAGTTTTTCTGAGCAATCGCTACCTGTAATCGCGAGTCCGGGGAGGCGCCAAAGTACAGGGTGCGCCCGTCGGCCCCGCGCACACTGAAGCCGTTGTAGTCTGCGGTGGAGGTATCCGGGGCCAACAGACTGCCTTCGTCGCCCAAGGAGCGGATCTCGGTTTGCGGATCCTGCAGCAGTTGATACCTGGCACCGCTGGTGCCGTAGCTACCGCGCTTGACGATGAGCCGCTGTCCGTCCAAACACAACTGGTCTGAGCCGGAGAAAGCCACTCCGGATGCTTGTCCGTCCAAGGCATAGCTTTGGCCACAGCGGTGAATACGCGACAGGCCGGTGATATCCCAACCCACGCCCAATTCCGAGTTGCCACCATTGCTGCTGTAGGACAGCGCCAGCTGTGGCGTTAACCCGCCGCGGCCTGCCGGAGCGGGTATGGCAATGGTGTAGTTGGCGCTGCCGTCCGCGCCCACTTCGTGACTGCCGCCGGTGGCGCCTACCGCGGCGTCGCTGGCAGGCAAGGTAAAGGCGTTTACGTTCTCCAACGGCGAACTGCCCAAAGCAAGGGGCAGCGCAACCACCACAGGCTTGATGGGGCTGGCCTCGCCACAGTCATTGCTCGAGGTGTTGCTCGAGATATAGCAGGCCGTTACCTTGTACTCGTAGCGCCCACGACCGGACTTAGTTAACGCCATCTTGTCGCTGGTGGCGCCCATGTCTGCAATGGCTGTCCAATTACCTCCGTTGACACGCTCGAACACGCGGTAAGCGGTGACAGATCCAGAGGCCCGAGACCAACGCAGGGTAAACGCACCGTCAACGGTCATGGTAGGGCCTTGTAACCTATTCACCGCTCCGGGCTTGCGGTAAACCTCCACCTGTTTCGACGCAGAGACCACGCTACAGCTCAGGTCATTACATGCACGGTAGCGATAGCTGTACACGCCGTCCTGAAGGTTACTTTCTGAGTACGTTAAGACCCTGACGCCGCGAGGAATCCATGCTCCGCCGTTGCGACTGATTTCATAGCGCGTAACCTGGTGCTGAGCGGCCGGCCAGGACAGCGATACTCCGCCCGTGCCACTGCTGCCAGGCCCGTGTATCGAGCCCCGCAGTACTGGCTTGCGCAACAGCCGTACCTGACGCGCCGGACTGAAGGCGCCACACACCACGTCGTTACAGGCCTTAACCTGATAGTTGTGGTAGCCATCCGCTTGATCCGCAAAGGTATATCGCAAAATAGGACTTCCGTCGGCAAGCAGCTGACCGTTACGGAAAAGCTCGTAGCGGGTCACCCGGCCCCGAGGTTTCTGCCAATGCAGCGTAAAGGCACCATCCACGGAGGCATTAGCCCGGGAGAATTTGCTCAGAACCGTCGGCTGTACTGGTGCGTCAGGTGCGTAGCGCACAGCAATACGCATGGGATGGGTCCAGTCGCCGCAACCGACGGTGGCGACACAGGCCTGAACCCTGTAGTGATAGACACCCTCGTTCTTATTGGACAAGGTCAGCGATACGGCAGTCAGCCTGCTGCCGCGCCGTTGCCAGGCACCGCCGTTGAATAATTCTTCAACGTTGTAATGAATACCGCCAACATTGATGGGTGACCAGCTCACCACGAACCCGCCATCACTGTCGGTACTGTGCTGGGGATGCGATAAGCCCCGGTGCGTTAGATCCTTCGGAGTTCCTGGCGGAATAATTTCAATGGTGTTCGACGGCGCGCTGTAAGAGCCGCAACCGGCATCGTTACAGGCCGCCACCCTGAACCGATAGTGATTGTCCAGCCGCCCATGGGCGTCGTAGGCCGGGCGCATCAAGTTCAAAGACGAGCGTCTGCCTTGTACTCGCTCTGTCGCGCGCCAGGTTCTGCCGCCGTCGCGAGAATCCTGAACCTGATACCAATCAACACGACCGCTGCCGTTTTGCAGCTGCAAAACAAAGGCGCCCGGGGTGGATGCGGGCAATCTGACCGATCGCGGCGCGGAGGGTAGATGCAGCACATTGATGGTACGAATGGCCGACCAGTTACTGCTGCCGGCCTCGTTACGCGCCAACACCCGGTACTGATAGCGCCCGTCGCCCAAACTCTGATGCAGGCTGCGGCCTGCGGTGGTAGCAATGCGCGACCACCCCCCAAAACTGTTGCTGCCGTAAGCGGCCTGGCGGCGCTCCACGAAGTACTGGGTAACCCGGCCCGTGGCAGCCCAAGACACACTAAAGGTATTGTCTGCCAGACCGGATTTGCCACTGTAATCAGGCATGGATGGCGTGCCGGGCTGACGCAAAACGTCAATGGTTCGAATACTTGACCAGCTGGACGTCCCGGCCTCGTTGCGGGCCAGCACCCGATACTGGTAGCGGCCGTCACCCAGGGACTGGCTAAGACTCCGACTAGTGGTGTTTGCGATGCGCGACCATCCGCTGAAACTGTTGCTACCGTAGGGGGCGTACCGACGCTCTACTTGGTATTGGGTAACACGGCCGCCCGCGACCCAAGACACGCTAAAGTGAGTGTCTGCAAGGCTGCTTTTACCGCTGTAGCTGGGTAACCCGGGCCTGCCGGGTGGACTCAGCACGTTCACTGTGCGAATACCAGAAGGGGCGGATACACCCGCTTCGTTGCGGGCCAGCACCCGATATTGATAGTGCCCATCGCCTAATGACTGGTGGAGATAGCCCGAACTCGAGGCGCTGATGCGCTGCCATGGGCCAAAGGCCCTGCTTCCATAAGGTGCAGACCGGCGCTCTACATAGTACTGGGTTACCCGTCCGCTGCTGCGCCAGGACAGCGCAAAGGCGCCATCGCTCAAACCCGATTTGCTCAAGACGGTGGGTAAGCCCGTGCGCCGGGGTGGGCCTACTACCCTGGTGGTCATGGTGCTACTGACCGGACTCCACCCCGCAGGATTAAGCGCATACACCCGATACTGATAATCCCCGTCACCCATGTTTTGGTTGACCCAGCGGCCGGTGCCGGAATGCACGCTGCGCCAACGCCCAAACCATCGGGCACCCAGCGATTTACTGCGCCGCTGCAGGACGTAACGGGAAACGCTGCCGCTGGCAGCAGACCAACTAACGGTGTACGCCCCATCCGATATGGATGACTTGCTACTGGTGACCGGTACACCGCTGCGACCGGGTTTGACAAAAATCTGGGTGTAGCGCGCGGGACCGATACTGCCCGGTGAACTGCGGCAATAGCGGCCAGAGCCCCATGATAGCTCGCCAAATATGTAAAAGCGAAACAAGCTAAAACAAAACGAATACGCGTACTTGCGAATTCGAAAACCTACCCTGGCTGTCTTAGGATAGTTAACTCGATAACTGCTCGCGGTTCGAGCATTGCTAACCCACACCCAACCTTTACCTGGCTGATACATTTCTAGCCCATAGGAACCGAAGCCATAATGAGACGGCGATAGCCAGCTGACGTTAAAGCTGCCGCCATGGTTCGTGCTAGGCGCAGACACTTGCCCGTTAGCACTAGATCTTAGGTAGCGAACCGTTTTAACGTGCGAAAAGCCGCTACAGCCGGCATACGCAGAGCAGGCCCGGACCTTGTACTGGTAGTTGCCCGCTGCGCGCCGGCCACTGCGGTAGAAGCTGCGACTGGCACCACTGTAGATGCGCCCCCAGCGACCGCCGGCAGCACTTTCCCAAAGCTCGTAGCGAGTTGCGTAACTTCCGCCGCTACTCCAATTGAGTCGCCAGGCCCCAAAAAATGGGTTACTGACCACGCTGGGGCCGGTTAGGGACGCCGGTGTTGATGGCTTGCTGAAATAACCATACCAGCCCCAGCCCCAGCCATAACCCTCAGCTGGGAGCAGCAACGCGCTAAGGCCAACCACGAGGCCCATGCTCAAGACCTGTAAGCGCCGCCCAAGAGGGTTCCAACTGGTCCTTTGCTCTGTCTTGCGAATGACACTTGAGCCACACGGCTCGATATGGCCGGGCCCGCGGACGCCGTGCTGTTGGTTACCACGCAGGAGCTGTTTAGCCATCGTCTGCTGCGCCCTGACCTGCCGAACCCGCTGAGTTTTGTTCCGGCGGCACTTGGTCTGCCAGCTCGGCCTCTGCTTGAGCGACTTCGGCATCTACCTCCGCCTGGGCCTGGGCCTGCTGTTCTGCCTCCAGCTCGGCCAACTCTCTGGCGATTTCCGCTGTGTCCTCGGCACTTGCCACCACCGCCGTTTCGATCTCCTCGAGACTCAACAGCACACTCTCGATCTGACGCTTTACATCCAGCTCGACCAGTTGCCGCATGTCTTCGGGGAACGCTTCCACCAGGGTCCGTTCAAGATCCGTACATTGCTGCTGAATTTGTTCGCGTTTCTCCTGGGCCTTGGCCTGGGTGGACATCACCCCATTTACGCAGTTTTGGTGGGCTTCAGCCGCGGCTTGGGTGACGGGGTCCAGGTCAATGGCCTGGGGCGGCTGGGCATCTGCATGCTCGGTAGGAGCTTCGAGCGGTTGCGTCTGGCCGCTGGTGCTTGGGTTCTCTTGGGCCAACACTGGTTGGGTTACCAGCAGACCCAGGACACCAAGAAAGGGTAAAAGCCAGTAGCGGCCTGCAGATTGCCCTGCCCATTTAGCGTCTCGCTTTGTGCCGCTCAGATCGAATTGGGTGGGTTTCATGTGTGCAGCCTCCGGTAAATAGTTGGTATGGGTATTCATCGTTTACGAGCCTCCCAGCGCGCTATGTCGAGTAGCTGTCCATCGCGGAACAGACCTACGTGGCCCTCCATGTAGGACTCGCTGGCGTCCACCAAGCCCCGATACTTGAATTTGCTTTGTTCCTTGCCGAAGCCCACGCGGTAGGTGGTACTGAAGGTGTTGCCCTTTAGCAGGCCGGTGAGGGACTGGCCTTCCAGGTCGCCAACCACCACCGCGTTGTCTTGAGTCAGGTGCAGCTGTTGGGTTGGAGCGACAGTGGGGTCGCCGATGGTGATATCCCAAGTACCGCTGATATCGGCAATGCCCGTGTTGAGGTCTGGTGCCAAGCTAAGCCCATAAAACGAGACTGAGGCGGCGCGCGGCCCGCCTGCCGGCGCTGGATCGCTTGCTGCTTGGGTGGCACGGCGCGCGGCAAAGGCAAGATCGGTACTGGTAAAACCGTCGAATAACGGTAGCGCGTCCCGGATCGCCCAGCGTTGGG
The DNA here is from genome assembly GCA_964635835.1 of uncultured Pseudomonadales bacterium. Taxonomy (GTDB): domain Bacteria; phylum Pseudomonadota; class Gammaproteobacteria; order Pseudomonadales; family Azotimanducaceae; genus UBA4421. Next base: position 5,305 of record CAZWQK010000017.1, on the reverse strand, counting down.
CAGTGGCTTCATCCAATTGCGCCACGGTCTGCACAAAGCCTGCTTCCGGGTAACGAGCCAGATTGATATCTGTCAGCGTCTGACCGTTGTCCGCCAATAACCAGAAGCGTTCTTCGCTATCCCGGTTCGCCGGGATTAACTGGGCATACCCAAATGGTGTTTGTATTCCGGCAGTGTGTTCAACTTGCAGACTGGCCTCAGCGACTTTCACAAGCCCCGGTGATTTGGCTGGTGGCGCATAACGCAGCAAATCCAAGGCGTCGCTGTCAGAGGACCTGGACGCCACAATGAGCAAGTCTCCATTAGCCGTGAAACCCGCGCTTTGGATGGTGGGCAAAGCCTCATCAGACACCGCCAGGGACAGCTGCCAAAGCCCTTGGCCGCCATTTCGACTGATACCGTCGACGGCGCCAGTATGTCGATTGGCTACGGCAATGGTTTGGCTTAGCGGGTCATGGGCAACAGAAAAAGACCCAACTGGGGCCAAGTCGTTGGGTGCCGACACCTCAGCGTTATCAACGCGCTTTAGCGGCCAACGCTGAACCAGTCCGCCATTTGGATTCAATTCCAATAGCTGAGGGTTGGGTGCCACCAGGTCGGACGACACCAACGAATGACCATCGGGCAGCTGCAGCACCCGCGGGTGCAGCCGCTGAACTTGAAGTATGCGGGAGGTAACAAACAGACTGCCCGGAGCGGCAGCAACATCTGTTTGCTGGGCCTGACCACCCAGCCATGCCATTGGCCCACCCAGCAAATCCACGGAAAGAGCACCACTGGCCGTTACCAGGGTCAGTGCATAGGGACTGAGTTGGAGAATTTGCTCGATAGCCGCTGTGTGTTGGTAGCGCCATAGGAGATGCCCAGCCCTGTCGAAGACCAACAGCAGCCCGGCTGTTTTTGTCGACGCAGGTTTTCGAGGCACCAGGGATAGCGCCGTATATGGGGGCAGCTCAGCATCTTTGTGCCAGAGCAGTTTTGGATCGGCAGCGTCTAACTTCGAGCGCGGAATTGGCAGGATGATTTGTCGCCGCTGGCCCCCAGCGCCTTCAAGGTCAATGTGTAGCGAGGTATTCGCGCCGGTCTGCAGCGGCAGCGCTTGATAATGCTCGCGGATATAACCCTGAGCCTGATGTTGCCACGCGATACCCGCTTGACCGCCCTGAGCGGTGATTCGATAAGACGCCTGGGTCGGCGTTTGGGTAACAAAATGCACTAAAAGCCCCGGTGACTCCGGAGGCGACGGCACAAGGGCAGGCTGCACAGCAAACTCGATGTTGTCATCGCTGGACTGATCCGGCGCCTTAGCTGAGCGTCCCGGGGTGTCGCCGCCGCAACCCCACTGCAGCGCTATTGCACAAATAAGGCAACAGACGACAGCGCAGCGAGTCTGCCGCTGACCTGGCCGTCGTGAATGCCTAAATCCCTGCGCAGTTAACAAGCTTGTATGCATACCACCATTCCAAAGGCCAAAACCTCGACTCCGTCACTACTCTTTTACGTTCGAGCAATGACTAAGGGGGCCGTCCTTTTTAGAACCGGCGTTGCGTCAGGCAAATTGCTTTTCGGAACCTGGCTCCAGCGCACTTACTTACTTCTTGTTGTTATTTTGTTGTTCTTTTTCGCTGCTCGCTATTTGGCTCCGCGTTATTCCTGATGCTTATGAATCGAATACTTTTGAATCAAATACCTTTGAATCAAATACCTTTGAATCAGATACCTTTGAATCAGATACTTATGATTCGACCTGTGATTC
>CAZWQK010000017.1:0-3449 GCA_964635835.1 uncultured Pseudomonadales bacterium | reverse complement strand
ATACCTTTGAATCAGATACCTTTGAATCAGATACTTATGATTCGACCTGTGATTCGACTTGGCTTTTCGTCCAGCAGGCCCGATTTTTCTAAAAAACCAGCACCTGCCCCCTCGTCGCCTATCCAACGAATTTTTTACGCTCGACGCAACGCTATTCGTCGCCGTTTTACTACCGCTCAGCCAATTTTCCGGCGAACAACGCTTTCTCGCCGTCATTGGCCCACAGCCCCACTCTTTGGCAACATGCAGGGTTCATTAGGAGGAGAGTCTGATGAATGTAGTTGACGCCATCGCCCATGCGATGAAGGCCGAAGGGATCGATATGCTGTTTGCCTATCCGGTGAACCCGCTTATCGAGGCGGCGGCCAAGGTCGATATCCGCACCGTCATCGTGCGTCAGGAGCGTATCGGTTTGCACATGGCCGACGCCTATTCCCGGCTGTCGTCCGGAGACAAGATCGGCGTGTTCTGCATGCAGCACGGCCCGGGCGCTGAAAACGCCTTTGGCGGTGTGGCTCAAGCTTATTCGGAGTCGGTGCCGATTTTGGTCATTCCTGCGGGTTACCCTCGGCGCTTGGCCCACTACTACCCCAACTTCAACTCCACCCTGAACATGCAGCACATTACCAAGTGGGCGGAGCCCATCACCATGGGCAAGGCGGTGCCGGAAATTCTGCGGCGGGCGTTTTTCCAGCTGCGTAATGGCCGCCCGGGACCGGTGATGCTGGAGGTGCCCCTGGATGTCATAAACGAAGAGGTGCCCGATGACTGGAACTACGTGCCCTCCTTTAGCGCCAAAACCGCGCCGGCGCCCAACGACATTCGCGCCGCGGCTAAGGCGCTGGCCGAAGCTGAACGTCCGGTAATCTACGCAGGTCAAGGCGTGCACTACGCCAAGGCTTGGGACGAACTGAAAGCCTTGGCGGAAGCCTGGAACATTCCGGTGACCACCAGCATCGAAGGCAAAAGCGCGTTCCCGGAAAACCACCCCCTGTCCTTAGGCAGCGGCGGTCGCGCCAATGCCCGTCAGGTAAAACAGTATTTAGCCGAAGCGGATGTGATTTTCGGCGTGGGTGTTTCCTTTGCCCTCACAGCCTTTGGGGTACCCATGCCCGCCAACAAGGACGGGGAGAAAACCATTATCCACGCCACCTTGGACCCTATGGATTTGAACAAAGATGTGCCGGCGCAAATCGGCCTGATTGGTGATGCCAAGCTGACCCTGCAGGCCCTGAGCAGCGCCATGCAGGACTACCCCACAGCACCGGCCGAGGGCCGTCGCGACGCGCCTGCGCAGATCGCGGCCATCAAGGCCGAGTGGCGCAGCGAGTGGTTGCCCAAACTCACCAGCAACGATACGCCCATTAACCCCTATCGGGTGATTGCCGAGCTGGATCGCTTGGTAGACAAAGACAACGTGGTCATCACCCACGACGCCGGCAGCCCTCGGGATCAAACCACCCCGTTCTGGGAATCCACCTCGCCGCTGTCTTATATTGGCTGGGGTAAGACCACCCAGCTGGGCTATGGCTTGGGTCTGGCCATGGGGGCCAAGCTGGCAGCGCCGGAAAAGCTGTGCATCAATGTTTGGGGTGACGCCGCTATTGGCTTCACCGGCATGGACTTTGAAACCGCCGTGCGCGAGAACATCCCCATTTTGTCGATTTTGTTTAACAACTTTTCCATGGCCATTGAAATCCCGATCATGCCGGTGTCCCAAGAAAAGTACGGGGCCATCGAAATTTCCGGTCACTACGCCGACATGGCCAAAGCCTTCGGCGGCTATGGCGAGCGGGTTACAGATCCCAATGACATCGTGGCGGCCTTGGAGCGAGGCATTGAAGCCACCCGCAACGGCCAAGCCGCCCTGCTGGAATTCATTACCAGTCAGGAAATTGACATTTCTAACGAATAACGCCTGTTAGCGTTGCATCACGCATTTCATAAACCAAAAGAGAGTAGCCATGAAAGCACGCGCCGTAGCCCTGAAATCCCGCCCGGTGGGAATGCCTAAAACCGAGGACTTTGACATCATCGAGGTGGATGTTCCCGCACCCCAGGATGGCGAGATTCAGGTTAGAAACGTTTGTATGTCTGTAGACCCTTACATGCGCGGCCGCATGTATGACCGCAAATCCTATGTACCGCCCTTCCAAATTGGCGAGGTGCTGACCGGTGGCTGCATCGGTCAGGTTACCGCATCAGCCCACCCTGACTTCGCCGAGGGCGACTACGTCTCCAGCAGCTGGGGCTGGCGTGAGGCCTATACCGCGTCCACGGCGGGCATCGAGCGTCTGGGCAACATTGCCGCCGAGCCGTCCCAATACATCGGCGCCATTGGCATGCCCGGCATGACCGCCTATGTGGGCCTGCTGGAAGTTGGCGCCCTGCAAGACGGCGAGACCGTGTTCGTTTCCGGTGCCGCCGGCGCCGTAGGCAGCATTGTCGGGCAAATCGCCAAGCTCAAAGGCTGCACGGTAATCGGCAGCGCGGGCTCCGACGACAAAGCTGCGCTGCTGAAAGAGGAGTTGGGCTTCGACTACGCCTTTAACTACAACGACGGCAGTATTGTCGGCCACTTGAAGGAAGCCGCACCCGCGGGCATCGATGTCTACTTCGACAACGTCGGCGCAGAGCATCTGCAGGCCGCCATCATGTGCATGCGCCCCAACGGACGCATTCCCCTGTGCGGGGCTATTGCCACCTACAACGATACCGAGGCGCGGCCGGGACCGAACAATCTGTCCATGGCCATTGGTCTGGGCCTGACCCTGCGCGGTTTCATTGTCAGCAACTTCGTGCACATGGCGCCCCAGTTCCGGGCGGATATGGAGAAATGGGTGGCCAGTGGTGAGGTCACCACCAAGGAGACCGTGTACCAGGGCATCGACCAAGCCCCGGACGCCTTTATCGGTCTGTTCACCGGTGCCAACACCGGCAAGATGATCGTTAACTTCTAGACCACTCCAACCGGTGGATTGAAGCGGTTTACAGCCGGGATAAACCGCACCATAATGGTATTCGATGGTATTCGATTGAATACCATTATGATTCGACTTAGGATTCAACTTAGAGTGCAACGATGAATCAGGTCAGCAACAGCTTTGCCAGCAAACTGCTGTATCAGGCGTGGCAAGACAGTGGTCTGAGCCTGCGTCAGCTGGGGCGTCAGGCCAACACCTCTCACGCAACCTTGAATGCCTATATCAAGGGTGCCAAATCGCCCAGCACCGCCACCCTGGAGCGCATCATTGGCGCCTGTGGCTTCACCATGGATATTGCGCTGCGGCCCCGCATCCGTTTCCGCAATGGCGTACCCCGAGGTGAAGAGCTGGCAGAGGCACTAACCCTGGCGGAGCAGTTCCCGGCCCGACAATCCAAAACCCAACCCCTACCGGTGTTTCCCCGGGCTTCCTAGGCTTACACCATGAATCTGGTGGAAAAAATAC
>CAZWQK010000016.1:0-13487 GCA_964635835.1 uncultured Pseudomonadales bacterium | reverse complement strand
CCCTTGGCGCCCTGTACGGCAGGCACAGCTCCGGTCAGGGCCAGACCGCGCGATTATCGGTGCATGAATGCATCGCCTCGTGTCTTGAGCACGTGTTCATGTTTTATTTTTATCATCAACGGCTAAATCGGTCCGAGGGCAAGGTATTGCCGAGACGGGGCGCGCTGCATTGGTCAGACGCCTATGGCGTCATGCAAGGTCGCAACGGCTGCATCATGGCCACACCCGTTCCGGATTTCGATAACCAGCTGATGTGGCTGATTGAAGAGGATGTGCATGAGGACCTGATCGATCCTAAATACATGGAACCGGAAAATTTGCGCCTGCGCACCCATCGAGTCATGGACATCATGGGGCGCTGGATTGCAGACAAGGATGTGGAGGCCTTGTTCCATGAAGCTCAAGCCAGACACTCGCCCTATGGCCGGGTCCTACCCATTGAGAAGGTGGCGGAAAACCCCCAGCTCGCCGCTCGTGACTGGTATGTGCCCTATCAAGTCGACCAGCTCACCATCACCTCACCGGGGGCTCCCTACCACTTCAGTAAAACCCCGTGGCAGCTCAAGCCCTATAAGGCTGAGGCCAGGGCCATTACTGAAACAGTCCAGCAGCTCAACTGGAAACCTCGAACAACGTCTTTATCGGCCTCTGAGGCCCTGGCGCCTGCCCCAGGAAACAAGCCGCTAACCGGCCTGAAGGTCCTGGACTTCACCCACGTGCTCGCCGGTCCTTTCGCCACTCGCATGCTGGCGGACATGGGAGCTGACGTGATCAAGATCAATTCCAGCGAACGGGCGGTGACGACTCAGGATCCACACCATCCTTACTATTTAATGTGGAATCGCAACAAGCGTGCCCTGGCACTCAAAATGTCTGACCCGTCAGCCAAGGAACTAGCCCGCCGCTTGGCCGATGAGGCCGACATTGTCATAGACAACTTCTCGGTTGGGGTGCTGGATCGGTGGGGCATTGGCTACGACCAAGTGAGCCAGACCAACCCAGGCGCTATCTATGTTCAAATGTCCGGCATGGGCGACGGCGGGCCCTGGTCTAAGTACGTAACCTACGCACCAACCATTCATGCTCTTTGCGGACTAACCGCCACCACCGGTGTACCGGGCCGAGAGGACATCGGCATCGGGTTTTCGTACAACGATCATCAGGCGGGGTTGCACGGAGCCGTTGCGGTTCTTGCGGCGCTCAACGCTCGCCATCAATCCGGCCAGGGCCAGCGCGTGGATATTTCTCAGTTCGAGGTGGGGATAAATTTTATCGGGCCGTCCTTACTGGACTATGCCGCCAACGGCACCAAGGCAAGACCAACAGGCAACCACCTGCCTTACGATGCCCTTGCCCCCCACGGCTGCTATCGATGCGCCGATGCCGCCAAGAACACCGACGCGGATGAAGAAACCAGCGCCATGGTCGCCCAGCGCTGGATTGCCATTGCCTGCATGACCGACGAGCAGTGGCAGGCGCTCAAGGCACTGATGGGATCACCTCAGTGGGCTGACCATGAGTCCTTGGACACCTGCCAAGGGCGTTACCAGCAGCGAGATACCCTAGACCAACATCTCGCGCAGTGGACTCGCCAGCAGCCTGCGGAAAACCTGATGCTCGCCTGCCAGCAAGCGGGCATCCCCGCCGGGGTTGTACAAGATGGCGCTGATTTAGCCGAGCACGACCCCCAGCTACAGCTCCGAGGATTCTTACAGCCTTTAGACGATGTGCATCCGACGTTGGGACCCACCTGGATCGACCGCTTGGCCATTCAGTTTGACGCCACACCCTGCGACGACTACCACCGAGTACGCGCCGTGGGCGAAGACAGCGCTGAGATCTTGAAAGACTGGTTGGACATGGACGATGAGACCCTGGCTGAGCTGGCCGGTGCAGGGGTTTTAAGCTGATGGCGGCGCCCTACCGCTTAGTCCAAACCCACACCTGAGGAGCAATCCATGCTGCAACTGATTTGGCAAGGCGAATACGCGATTTTCGCGCTGCTTATTATTGCGCTGATTTTGTCCCTGACAGTTCACGAGCTGGGGCATGCCTTGGTAGCCAGCTGGTTTGGCGACGACACGGCGCGGCGGGCCGGTCGTGTGACGCTAAACCCATTACCACACATCGACCCCATGGGGTTAATGATGGTGGTTTTGGTTGGCTTTGGCTTTGCGAAACCCGTGCCCACTAATCCCGCTAACTTCACCAACCCTCGAGCAGATCTGTGGGTGGCCGCGGCGGGCCCGCTCATGAATCTTATGCTCGCGCTGACTTGCTGGAACGGCTTCTTACTGGCCTGGCAAGCAGGCTGGCAAAGTCCCGGTGCTCAGATGTTCTTTACGATTCTTGCCCAGATCAATCTGCTGTTGATGGTGTTCAACTTATTGCCCATTGGTCCCCTGGACGGACACTACATTGCCCCTCATGTAATGCCGGACAAACTGGCGCGGCTGTACCGGTATTACAACGCCCGTTACGGCGCCATGGTGCTGTTGGGCGTCGTCATTGCCAGTTTGTTGGGACTCCCGGTACTAAGCGCGCTGGCGGAGTTTTCACTGACCTTGCTTGGGTTGATCACCTTGGTATGAAGCCTCGGCGACGCGCCGGCCGCCGAGATTGGTTCGCAAATACCCTAGGCCAGTGCCTGCTCCAAATCCGCGATGATGTCGTCAATGTGCTCGATGCCCACGGACAACCGGATTGCTTCTGGCGCCACACCAACCGACGCCTGCTCCCCTTCGCTGAGCTGACGATGGGTAGTTGACGCTGGGTGACAGGCAAGCGACTTCGCGTCACCAATGTTGACCAAGCGCTTAAACAGCTGCAGGGCGTCGTAGAATTTCACCCCGGCATCGAATCCGCCCTTCACACCGAAGGTCATGATCCCAGACGCGGCCCCACCCATGTACTTCTGGGCTAACGCATGGTGAGGATGGTCCTCTAAACCGGCGTAGCTCACCCACTCGACCTTATCGTGACCGCGCAGGTACCGGGCCACCGCTAGGGCGTTGGCGCAGTGGCGCTCCATACGCAGGGGCAGGGTTTCAATACCCTGCAGCAGCTGAAAGGCGCTCTGGGCTGACAGCGCCGCGCCGGTGTTTCGCAAAGGCACTGTGCGGGCTCGACCAATGTAAGCCGCTGGACCAAATGCTTCGGTGTAGACGACACCGTGGTAGCTTGCCTCTGGCGTGTTCAGTCCCGGATACCGCTCGGCATTTTCCGCCCAGGGGAAATTGCCAGAGTCCACAATTACGCCACCCAAAGTAGTGCCGTGACCGCCCATGTACTTAGTTACTGAGTGCACAACGATGTCGACACCGTGTTCGATGGGTTTCAACAGCGAAGGCGAGGCTACGGTGTTGTCGGCAATGGTGCAGACCCCATGGCGGTGAGCCATCTCGGCAACCGCTGCGATATCAACAATGTTGCCTGCGGGATTGCCGATGGTTTCCATAAACACGGCCTTGGTTTTGTCATCAATCAGCGCCTCCAGAGCCGCCACAGAATCGTCGGCAGCAAAGCGCACGTCGATGCCCAGGGCAGGGAACATGTGAGCGAACAGCGTGTAGGTGCCGCCATAGAGCTGGGGTACGGTGACAATGTTGTCGCCGGCTTGGGCGATATTAATGATGGCGTAGTGAATCGCCGCGCTGCCAGCCGAAACCGCGAGAGCGCCAACGCCGCCTTCCAAGGCCGCAATGCGCTGCTCTAGAACATCACAGGTGGGGTTCATAATGCGGCTGTATATGTTGCCGGGCACGGCTAGATCGAACAGGTCTGCACCGTGCTGGGCGTTATCAAATTCATAGGCAACGGTTTGATAAATTGGCGCGGTGACTGAGTGGGACGTTGGATCTGTGGTGTAACCCGCGTGAATCGCCAGTGTTTCGTCTTTCATGACCTCTTTTTCTCCTTCATTGGCCGCAATCGTGGCGACATTGTAAAACCTCGGCTGAGTTCAGCAGCGTTGGCTTGGGGCGCGGATCCTAGACATCGATCCCTGGAAGCCCAAAGGCCGCGAACCGGTAAGCCGCCGCTGGGCGCCTATTGTGCCCTCGCCCGAGCGGGAAACCTAGAGACCCACAGTCTGAACCCGCGCCTGTGTTCGGGTAAACGTCACTCAGTTTAAGCTGGGAGAAAGCCCAGAGACCTTTGTTCCTAACCCAGTTAGGTGCAAACTAACTGCTTCATGGGATCGAGACATTAAGGTCGAAACAACACATGGACTGGATCTCTCGCCGCTTTCGTTTACCCGTTGGCGCGCGCTACATCAATCGGCAGGTGCTGGGCATTTTTGTTGCTGCCCTGGCCGTGCTGCTGTCCATCGCTCTGGGTGACCGGCTGATCCGATTTCTTGAACAGGCTGCCACCGGCGGCCTTCCCGGAGATCTGGTGCTCTACCTGTTATTCCTGCGCGCACCAGAAATGTTGCAGCTGGTTCTGCCCTTTGCCCTCTACATTGCGCTGCTGATGGCATTGAGCCGACTCTATTCCAGCCAGGAAATGGCTGTGCTTCGCGGCGGCGGCATGAACACTGCGGTTCTGCTCCGCTGGCTGATGCCGGTTCTAGCCCTCACTACGTTACTGGTGGCGCTCACTTCCCTGGTGATTACTCCCACCGCCAAGCACCAACTGGAACTGGAACTAGAAGCGCTGCAGCAAACCATTGGACTGGCAGCCGTGCAGCCCGGTGTGTTTCGCGTGGAGGACGATGGCGAGCAGGTTACCTACAGCGGCGGCCTGGCAGACGACGATAAAACCATTCTGGATGTTTTTATCCAGCAGCGCCTGGCCAACGGGGAACAGGTAACAGTCTGGGCCCAGCGCGGCAAACGCAGCGAACCCGATGAGCGCGGCCGACAAACTCTCACCCTGGAAAGCGGTCGGCGCTACCAGGGCGCACCGGGCAGCCCGGCCTATGAGGTCATGTCCTTTGATCGCCTCACAATCAACATCGAAACTGAGCCAGTGCTTGAGCGGGTCAGAGACGCGGACTCCATTGCCACCGCAGATCTTGATAACTCCGCCGCCCAAAGCGCCGAGCGACACTGGCGAATTGCCCTCCCCATTTTCTGTTTCATTCTTGGATTAATCGCCATCGCCAAATCCACCGTGCCGCCCAGAACCGGTCAATTCGCCAGCATCGGGCCGGGGCTGGCGTGGATGCTGGGCTACTATTTGGTCATGGTATTCAATCGATGGCTTATCGACGAAGGCCTTGTCAGTGCTCACATAGGAATCTGGCCGGCCCATCTACTGTTCGGCGGCTATGCCATGGTGGCTTTGCGCAAGCTCGGCATGCCAGCCAAAGATTCGTAAGCACAAACCCATTTTCTTAAACAACAAGAGCCAACCAGCATCCATGTCTGAGCCAGGACTACAAGGGCCGCCCCCCGAGGAGGCGCAAGCAACCACCGAAACCTCCCCAGATCAAGACTCCTCAGATCAAGACAAAGGCGCCCTGGCCAAGCTGCTGGGCTTTAGTGGCCTGCTTCCCATGGTAGGAGTGCTCGCGGGCCAATGGTTTTTGCCGCAGTTCGCCAATCCGCTGCTGTATCTGGCTATGCTTTATGTTGGCGTAATTTTTGCGTTTCTAGGAGGTATCCAGTGGGGGCTCGTCCTGCTGGCGCCATCGGCGACTGACGCAAAGACAAGCCACCGCCTGGTGGTCAGCGTGCTGCCAGCACTGGTCACCGTAGTCGCACTGCTCATTCCCCAGGCTTTTGGTTGTCTGCTGTTAGGGGCGGGACTGTGGGCGCTTTTGGTTTTTGAGTGGAGTCATCGCCGCGGCGTGCCTCACCCGGCTTGGTACATGCCGTTGCGAATCAATCTGACCGCGATGTTGAGCGCATTTCTTGCCGCCGCACTTTGGCTTGCTTAGGGCCCCATCAGCCATTGACGCTTTGCACACACTGGCGCCGTTTATGCTTGCGTCCTGCCCATGAACCGAGACCGCCCATGCCCAATCAATCTTCCGAGCTGACTGAGTCCGATATCAGTCGAATCATCGAGATGGCCTGGGAGGATCGGACACCCTTTGAGGCAATAGCCAGCCAATTTGCCATTAGTGAGTCTCAAGTGATTAAGATTATGCGCGGCAACATCAGTGCCGGGGCTTTTCGGCGCTGGCGCGCCCGAGTCTCAGGCCGCAAGACCAAGCACGCGGAACTTCGCCAGCCTGGGGTATCCCGTCATCAGTCCCGCACGCACAACAAGGCCAATCGCTAACGCCGGGTCACAACCGATTTGCACGGTGTTTTTATTCTTTGCGGGTGGCTTGCCATTGCCTTGTTCACCGCTTGCTAATCGCTCTTTTGAATATTCCCCATGGTGCCCATAACCGTTGACACTAAGGTCGAAACATCGCCCAGCTGGGCTGGCACAATCATGGTGTTGTTGGTCTTGGCCAAGTGACCAAACTCTTTCACCCATTGCTCGGCCACGCGCAAGTTGATGGCGTCTTTGCCACCGGGCTCACTGACCGCTGCGGCTACGGCTCTGACACCAGCGGCAGTTGCTTCTGCAATCAGGCGTATTTCCTCGGCACGACCTTCGGCCTCATTGATTTGCCTGAGCTTCTCCGCCTCGGATAGGTTGATGGCCTCTTGCCGCTCACCTTCAGATACGTTGATGCGCGCCTGGCGCTCGCCTTCCGAGGAAGCAACCACCGCACGGCGCTCGCGCTCGGCGCGCATTTGTTTTTCCAGCGCGTCTTTCACGGAAGCCGGCGGCACGATGTCTTTGATTTCGTAGCGCAAAATTTTCACCCCCCAAGGCTCCGCTGCCCGATCGACGGCTTGTACTACTTGGGAGTTAATGGTTTCGCGCTCCTCGAAGGTGCGGTCTAACTCGATTTTGCCGATCTCTGACCGCAGGGTGGTTTGGGCCAGCTGGGAGGTGGCGAACAGGTAGTCCTGAATGCCGTAACTGGCTGCTCGAGAATCGTTCACCTGCAAATAGATGACGCCGTCTATTTCCACGGAAATATTATCCTTGGTGATGCAGCTTTGAGAGGCCACGTCGACGGTCTGCTCCTTTAGGGTGTGCTTATAGGCCACGACGTCTACAAAGGGCACCAGAATATGGAAGCCGGCATCCAGAGTTTTGGAATACTTGCCGAGCCTTTCTACGACAAATTGTTCCCGTTGGGGTACGACTCGCGCCGTCTTGAGCAGAATCACCACCACCGAGATAGCCACCAAGACACCGAGAAAAAAACTCATATCCATTAGCCTTGCCCCTGCTCTGAGGTTATTGGTTCAACGAGTAACGTATTACCCTCGCGCCCGGTAATTTTGGCAATGGCGCCATTTGCGAAAGGCCCCTGAGCGCTCCGAGCATTCCAGTCCGCGCCACGATAGCTCACTCGACCACGGCTGGGATCGGCCTCGCTGAACCCATCGACTATCGTCACTTCTTTGTCGATGTAGTCCTCGTCAGCACTGCCCTGCACTGACTCGCCAACCATGTGGAGCCTGAGCCGTGAGCGAACACCCACCAGCAACACCAGGGTTAAGCTCGCGAACAACATAAAGGGAATACCGCTGTGATTCGGCATCCCCAGCCACAGGGCAATCCCCGTGATCGCCGACGCCAGCCCGATAAAAAACAAAATGAAGTTGCCCATGGTGACTTCGGCGAGAATCAGCACAAAGCCCAGCCCTAACCATAAATATTCGCTGCTTAAATCCATAATGCCTCCGCTACCACCCGATGCAATCCTGTTAAGACAGCGTAAAGGTGCCCTGTATCACTTCAACGCACTGCCCAGAAACCTGCGTCTTTAAAATTTGCCCATTCCGGCAGGTTACGTCCAGTGTTATTCGGCTAGGTCGAGACATTTCTTCCCCTTGGCGAAATTCATAGCGGCCAGTTCCTTCCAGATTTTCCTCCAACGCCAGTAAACCCGCCAATGCGCCAGCGGCGCTACCCGTTGCGGGATCTTCGGGAATGCCATGCAGAGGGTCGAACATGCGAGCACAAAAAGAATGAAAGCCTCGGGCGCGCGCATCACGGCAGTAGACGTACACTCGAGCCCCATCTTCGCTGTCTGTGAACTGTGCGCTCAACCGCCGAAACCCCTCTATTTCCACCTGGCAGGCGGCCAGGGCCTGACGGTCTGTCACCTCGACCACGGCAAACCCCACCCCGACACTGACAATTTTCGTGCGCTCCTCCGCCGATACCAGCTGCTCAGGAGCAAGGCCCAACGCTTGAGCAATATCCCGCGCACCGTGGCCGGGGCGTTGCTGAAATGGCTGGGGCGCAGCAATGGTCGTCGACGTGGGCTCATCAGCCGAGTTCAGGTCTACCAACACCTCCACCAGACCTCCCTGCTCTTCAAAACGCATCCGACATTGGCGCTTACCGTTGTGAAAAATTTTTTCGATGCGACCATCCACCGGCACTGCCGCAGGATGCGACGCCAACACGAAACCTGTGCCGACGTTTGGATGACCGGCAAAAGGAAGTTCCGTCGTGGGGGTAAAAATACGAATTGCCGCGGTATTGGCAGGATTATCGGGCGGCAACACGAAGGTTGCCTCTGAATAGTTCATTTCCGCAGCGATGCGCTGCATGTCATCGCCACTGAGTTGCTGTGCGGCGAAAAAGACCGCAAGCGGATTGCCGCCAAAGGTCCTTTGGCTGAATACGTCAACGGTAACGAATTCCAGTTGCCTGGGCTTCATGTCTTTATAGACCCTTACTTGCTACTCTGCCGAGATTCCTCATAAAAACACTAAGATTGCTTCTTTCCAACTAAGACCCAATTCATGAAAGCACTTTTTTACTCGGAACACGGAGCAGCCGACGTTCTGCGCTTTGGCGACCTGCCGGATCCATCCATTGGTCCAGTGGATGTCGTGGTTGAAGTCGCGGCTACCGCCATCAATCGACTCGACATCGTACAGCGCAACGGCTGGTTTACGCTGCCGGGTTTTTCTCTCCCCCACATTGCGGGGATGGATATGGCGGGCACCATCATCGAGGTGGGCGATAAAGTCACGGCGCTTGCCGTGGGAGACCGAGTCGTTGTGGATCCATCGTTGCACGCAGTCCACGCCGACTCCCAGTTTGCCGGTTACGGTGAGCGCTATGGCGAGCTGGGCGTTTTGGGAGCAACCCAACCCGGGGGGTACGGGGAATTTTGTGCGGTCAGCGCCGATCACGTGCACCGCATGCCCGATGACATGCCATTCGCCACGGCGGCGGTGTTCCCCACCGCCTGGATGACGACCTTCCACGGGCTATTCAATGTGGGCCAACTGACGAAAGGCGAGACGCTGTTGCTGCACGGCGGTGCCAGTGCGCTCACCTTGGCGGCGATCCAGCTGGCTCGAAAGGCAGGTGCCCGGGTGTTGGTCAGCGCCACCAGCGATGAAAAAGCCGCCGCCGCCACAGAACTTGGCGCCGTTGCCGCCAACAGCACCAACACCGATGTTCCCAACTGGGTCAGAGAACAGACTCAAGGCAAGGGGGCGGACATGGTCCTGGATCACGTTGGCACTGCCCTTTGGGAAGTATCTCTCCAATCCCTCGCCCCCCGGGGACGGCTGGTGAGCTGCGGCAACACCACCGGTGATCGTGTTTACATTCCCTCGTTAGGTTTTCTTTTTACACGCGGTATTGCGATTAAAGGCAGTGATGCGTATCTCTCGACAGACTTTGCGCAAGTCTGGCAGCACTACAGCGACGGCGTCCGACTGGGGCATTTTGATCCGAAAATAGCTCAAACTTTCGCAATCGCTAATGGCCAGTCGGCTCAGGCGCTATTTGAGTCCGGCAAGGCCCCTGGTCGCGTGGTGCTGCTTCACGAAACAGACGACTAAGTGGCGAGGCTAGCCAATCACTCCCTGCCCAGCCAAGTCCTGCATTTGCTCCAGGGTCAGACCCAGGTCAGCCAGCACCTCAACGGTGTGTGCTCCTAAATCCACTGATGGTTGCAGAGGCAAACTGGGGCTATTGCCAAAACGCAGCGGGCTGCGCGGCTGGCGCATGGGGCCGCCTCTGGGATGCTCAACGTCCTGGAGGATTTGCGCTGCCTGTACTTGAGGATCTTCGATGACCTGAGCACGGGTATTAACCCGGCCGGCGGGTATTTCGTTGTACGCGAGCAATTCCATCAGCTCGTCAGTAGCATACTGCCGGCAATCGGCGCCAAGGTAACCTGAGACCACGGCACCGTCCGCGGTCTCACTGATACCGCACACGTCTGCCAGGTCACCAGCGTACTGCACCCCTTGGCCCTTGAAGGCGTAGTTCCACATCAATTCCGGCCAGTTAAAGTAGACGGCGGTGTCGAGCATGGACAACTGGACATGCTGACCGCCGCCGCCTCGCTCCCGCGCCAACAACGCCGCCGTGATGCCTTGGGCCGCCGTGAGCGCTGTCACCTTGTCGTAAATGATGGATCGCACCATCTGTAGCTCTGGCCCGTTTGCTGGTTGCTCGCCGTCGTCGCTGGCCGGATTCATGCTACGTGGCGCGGCACCCTGCACATCAAGAATGCCGCTCAGGGCCTGAATTACGTAGTCGTAGGTTTTTTGCTCGGCATAAGGGCCAACCTCCCCCATCCCATTGATTGAAACGTAAATAAGGTTGGGGCATTCCTGACGCAGGGATTCGTGATCCAAACCCAGACGCGCCATCTTGCCAGGCCGGTAATTTTGCAGCAGCACGTCAGCTGTTGCCGCTAAGCGGCGAATCAGTTGCTGACCTTTGGAATGTTTTAGATTAATTGCGACGGAACGTTTGTTGCGATTAATCATCGAGTAAATTGCGCTCAAGCCGTTGCGGGACGCACCCAGCCCCCGAATACCGTCGCCCCAGCCGGGTGGCTCGATTTTGATGACGTCCGCACCTTGATCCGCCAACACCACAGCCGCCATCGGGCCCGACACCACCGAAGACAAATCCAGAACTCGAAAGCCGCTGAGCGGGCCGCGATTTGTATCCGCTGGGTTCTCTGGCTGGTTGTCATTTCGTTGGGCTGTCATCGCGTTGGGGTCCGGTTGGGTTACAAAGTGTGGCTTGATCCAGGCTTTGCCCAGATTAAGGGCCCTATGTCCTGTTGGGGTTGTTCCTTGGGTGTGGCCCTCATACTATGCTGGGCCCTCACCACATACCATCTCTTGGTAGTGCCGCCCCACCTTTCCACAACATCGGATCCACAACATCGGAGCGAATATGAAAATACTGATTTCTCATCGTCAGTCCGCACCCTCTGCGGTTTTTTTGGTTCTTTGCGCACTGATTTTGATAATAGCGCTTGGAGCCTGCTCGCAGGGTAGCGACGGCGCTGGCGAAGACCAACGCCAGACCCTGACCCAGTGGCTGGATGAACAGTACGAGCAGGAACTCCAGTTTTCGCCCATTGAGCTGACTTTTTTGGGCCGCAAAGAGCGCAATGACGAACTGGATGCCTTCACCTATGAGGCCTTTACCGAGCAGTTGGCCTGGAAAACAGCCTCGGTGCAGGAAATGCAGGCGCGCTTTGACCCTGCCGAGCTTACGCCGGACGAGCTGCTTTCGTACGACCTTTGGTTTTACCAGCTGGAAAAAATGCAGGCGAGCCAGGCCTTCTTTTACGACGGTTTGGTGTTTGACCAAATGAACGGCATCCAGAGTTTCGTGCCAACCTTTCTGATCAACTTCCATCAGGTCGATAGCCCGGAAGACATGAGCGCCTACATTCAGCGCATTGAAGCGGTAGCGCCACGCATGGCTGAGGCCATCAAGATTGCTTCTCAAGGTCTGGCGAAAGGCGTGATTTCCCACGGATTTGCCCTGGACGGCGTGCTGGAGCAAAGCCGTAAAGTCATCGCCGGTCAGCCTTTTGACGCCCAGAGCGATACCGACAGCGACCTTTGGGCAGACATCAAAAAAGAAATCGCTGGCCTTCAAGAAGCACAGGCCATCGATGCCCAAGCCGCAAAGCAGCTCACCGAAGAAGCTAAAACCGCCTTGCTCAACGATTTGCTGCCGGCCTATGAGGGCATTATCCAGTGGGCTGAAAACGCCAAAGATCGGGCGCCCCAAGCCGTTTCTGGCGTCGGTGCCCAGCCCAATGGCGCAGCCTATTACGCTTATCGCTTGCATGATCAAACCACGACCGACCTGGGCGCAGATGAAATCCATCAGATCGGTTTAGCGGAAGTGGCGCGGCTACGGGCTGAAATGGAAATCATCAAAGAACAAGTGCAATTCGACGGCGATCTGCAAACCTTTTTTAACCACATTCGTGACGGCGAGTGGAACTACTATCCAGACACCGATCTGGGTCGTCAGGCCTATATTGACGACGCCACCGCAGCCATCGAGGGCATTAAAGCGGAGCTGCCGAACTACTTTGGTTTGCTGCCCCAAGCAGATCTGGTGGTTAAGCGCGTGGAGCCATTTCGCGAGCGCGACGGCGCGGCCCAGCACTACTATCCGGGCACGCCAGACGGTGCGCGCCCGGGTATCTACTACGCTCATCTGTCTGACATGACGGCGATGCCGAAAAATCAGCTGGAAGTCATCGCCTACCATGAGGGCTTGCCCGGCCACCACATGCAAATATCCATTGCCCAAGAGTTACAGGACGTGCCGCTGTTTCGCACCCAAGCGCGCTTTACCGCCTACTCTGAGGGCTGGGGTCTTTACTCAGAGTTCTTAGCCAAGGAAATGCCAGGAACCTACGCCGACCCGTATCAGGACTTTGGCCGGCTTACCGGCGAAATATGGCGCGCCATTCGGCTGGTTGTGGACACGGGCCTGCATGCCAAGGGCTGGAGTGAACAGCAGGCCATCGACTACTTTGCCGCCAATTCACCCGAACCTTTGGAGAGCATCCGCTCTGAGGTGCAGCGTTACATCGTGATGCCCGGCCAGGCTACAACCTACAAAATCGGCATGCTGAAAATTCTCGAGCTCAGAGCCAGGGCAAAAGCCGCATTAGGTGAGGACTTTGATATCCGCCAATTCCACGATACGGTTTTAGGAGGTGGGGCATTGCCGTTGCCACTATTAGAACGTAGAGTCTCGCGCTGGATCGACGATCGGACCAAATAGCCCGCGCAGCTGAAATCATGACAACAAACGCCCTTCCAATCAGACGAAACGTCCGGGTCATATTCCCCAGTGTCCGTCGCGGCTGGGCGCTCAGTCGCCGGATGTTGCTAACGGTTTTGTGGGGGGCTGCCATTACCCTCAGCACCGGGGCAGATCACCTCCACGCCACCTTAACCGCAGATCATACCGACTGCGTCGTTTGCGAGACTAGCAGCGCCAAAGGCAGCGCCTCCGCAACGCTTACCCATACTTCTTGGTCTGACGGACACGCGCTTGTTGCTACCAGTTCGCCGACCCGTTTTGCGTCAACCCACTACCCTAGTAGTAGTCCCCGAGCCCCGCCGAAAACACTCCTGCTCACTTAACTATCGAAAAAATAGCCGATGCAGTTGCAGTTGCAGTTGCAGTCGGCGATCTTAGTTTTTGTTCTG
>CAZWQK010000015.1:0-13500 GCA_964635835.1 uncultured Pseudomonadales bacterium | reverse complement strand
CCGGTCTGTCAGCACTGGAAACCAACAAGGTACTGAAAAATACCTATCTGCTGCTAGCTGCAACACTGGGGTTCAGTGCGCTTATGGCCGGGTTGGCCATGGCGCTGAATGTGCCAGCCGGGGCTTACCTGATATGTCTTATTGCTTCTATGGTGCTGGGCATGTTCGTACTGCCGCGCACGGCGAATTCTGGCGCTGGACTGGGCGTCATTTTTCTAGTCACAGGTCTGCTGGGCTTCGGCTTGGGACCGGTCATTAGCATTTACTTGACGCTGGCGAACGGCGCCCAGGTGGTGAGCACTGCCCTTGGCGGCACCGCCGTGATCTTCCTCGGACTGGCAGGCTACGCGATGGCTTCCAAGCGGGACTTCTCCTTTATGGGCGGTTTTGTTGCCATTGGCCTGATGGTGATGATCGTTGGCATGATCGCCAATATCTTCTTGCAGATTCCCCTGATGGCGGTGGCCATTTCTGGCGGCATCATTCTGCTGATGAGCGCGATGATCCTGATGCAGATCGGTTCCATCGTGAATGGCGGTGAGACCAACTACATCATGGCCACTTACAGCCTGTACCTGAGCATCTTCAACATCTTCATCAGCTTGCTGCAGCTGCTGGGTATATTTGGCGGCGACGACTAGGGAAAGCTAACCCGTCAGGCGCAACGCCGAAAGTGTGTGGGGCGGCAAGTCGTCCCCGATCAACCCGACAGAGGCTTCGCCGAGCGAAGTGTCCGTCGGGTTTTTTATTGGTCTGAGGAATCGAGAGACACCATGGAGTGGATGCAAATATTGGGATTGGTTGCCGGCGGCATGATGCTGTTCGCCATTTGGCCCATGTACAAGAACTGGCGGGAAAATCCGGTTGAGGCGCAGCCCGGCGATTGGTCAACGGCCATGTTTGTGCTTGGGCTGGTCATATTGTTCGTGCTGATGCTGATTTGGTCGGTGCAATAAAGGGACGGCTGCCTGGGCCGCTACTGCCCGGTAAGAGCCGTGTACACCTTGGTGAGCTGGTTCGGTAAATCCTCCATCTCTTCAATAATCAGGTAGCGCTCATCCGGGCACATGCGTTTCAGGTAGTCGTGTCCGGACTTGTCCACGGTCATGCAAAACGTCTCGATACCCTTCTGCTGAGATTCCTGCAGGGCGCGGGCAGTATCCTCCACCCCGTAATCGTGATTGCCTCGCACGGGTCCGTAGTCGCAGTCTTGAGGAAACCCATCACTGATGACCATCAGTACTTTCATGGCGCTGCCAGTGCCCATGAGCTTATGCGTCGCGTGGCGGATGGCTGGGCCCATACGTGTGGAGCCCTTGGGAACCATGGCGGCGATACTTTTGAGGGTGGTTTGAGAGAAGGCGTCTTCGGGCTCTTTGGCAATGAACAATTCCACGTTGTCTTTGCTGTAGCCAGAAAAGCCGTAAATTCCGTAGCTGTCGCCCAGAGCCTCCAGAGCCGCCGCCATCACTACCATGGCCTCTCGCTCAAGGTCGATGATCTTACGGCCGGGTTCCGTCACCTCTTCTTCGATGTCGTCAAAGCTGGCGTACCAGCCGCCGCGCATGTCTGCGTCACTTTCTTCGTAGTTTGACCAATCCTTGGGTTCCGGAGGCTGAATGGGATCATCCGTGGAGGCAGACAGGTCCACAAGAAAGATGGCGCTGACGTCGCGCTGAACCCGCTCTTTGCGAGAATACACGCGCTCGTTAGGACTTTGGCCGGCGCGGATATCCTGTCGCGCCTCAATGATGGCGTCCAGGTCCAGCTCGTCGCCGTCCTGCACCCGCCGGATGCGTTCAAGGCCCGTGGGCCGAATGTGCTCGAGTTGGCGCTGCACTGTGGACTGATAGGCCCGAATTACCTGCTTGAGCTGGGTCACATCCTCTTCCCTTTCGCCCTCTAAGGGTTGCTCGAAAACCCGGCACCAGGCGCGCAAATAGCTGCGGTTTAGGTAGTCCCATTCATCGTAGCGAAAGCTGCGGGCGTCTCCTTGGGTCGCACCCAAGGCGTGGGCCACCGCAGAACGCTCCATATCCACTCGGCGCTTTAGCGTGTCGCGCTCCTCTTTCAATTCTTTGATTTCGATGTCCAGCTCACGCTGGTTGCCGTCGCCGGCGTCACCAAAGACCGCCTCTTTTTCCTCGCCGGTAGGGGTGTCCATGGCCGTGGCCTGGTTGAGCTGCTCGGTAATCTCCTCCAGCTCTTCCTCCCACTCATCCACGCGCTGTTCTCGGTTGAGCCAGTCTACTAGGGACTCTTGATTGGCGGTCTGGGTGTCTTGGCCCTGGTCGTACCGCTCAAGCACTTGGTCGTAGTGCTGACAGAGCTTAGCGACGCTGTCGTAGACGCTGCGGGCCGTGTCGCCGTGGACCATAAGAGAATCTCGAAACTCCTGCTCAAATCCGTCGCTGGCAAGGCTCAGTGGCTCGCCCATATGCCAGCGCCTGGCATGGGCCAGCAGGCCGCTGCCGGCATCCTCGCTTAACAAGTGCTGGTGATAGCTGGCCAGATGCTTAGCCAAACCCGGGTAGTGGCGCAGCAGATGACCCTGAATCCGGGCGTCCTCGAACAGCAAAAACAACTCTTCTGCGAGGCCGGGGCAAGCAAAGCTGTCAAACAACAACCGAAAGTCGCCAATGCACGGGCCTGTGTCTGGATTGGGCCGATGGCGTAACTGCAGTTCTGGCACTTGGGCCAGCGCCGTTTGCATGCGAAAACTCAGGGTATCGCACTCGCGCAGGCCGATCTGCTCCATGACCAGCACACGGTACGCGGACCCATTGGTGGTGGTTATGGATTCGGGTAAAAACAGCGTGTCACTGTTTTGCCCGGTGGTTTCAACGCTTAGCTTGAGTCGGGGGCTGGTGCTGAATTCCTGGCTGCCGCGGATATGCAGATAGCGCCCGGCAATGCCTTCGGCAAAAAGCGTCAGCGCCGACTCCACGTCAGCCAGCAGGGTTTGGGCCTGGGCAGCCTCGGGATCTGTTGCCGCTTGTTCGCTCATTCCCAGTCGGCTCAGGGCAGAATGACGTCAACGATGTCAGCAACGGCCGCCTGTACACTGGCGTCGTCTGATATGGCGCTGATGATGGAGGCAGTGGCTGCCCGGCGAGGGCTGATACCGGCGGCAATGAGTTCACCGGTATAGATCAGCAGCCGGGTGCTAACGCCTTCCTCAAAGCCATGCTGTTTAAGGTTTCGAACCCGTTCACCGATCACCGCCAGACGCTCGGCGGTGGCCGCGTCAACGCCGGATTCGTGCCCAATGATCTGGGCCTCGGTTTCCACGTCCGGATAATCGAACTCCAAGCTGACAAAGCGCTGCCGGGTACTGGGTTTCAAATCTTTAAGGACGCTTTGATAGCCCGGGTTGTAGGAAATCACCAGCAAGAAATCCGGGTGGGCATCCAGCAGTTCACCGGTTTTGTCGATGGGCAAAATACGGCGGTGGTCGGTCAAGGAGTGAATCAGTACCGTGGTGTCTTTGCGCGCTTCAACAATTTCGTCGAGATAGCAGATGGCGCCGGTTCGCACTGCCAGGGTCAACGGGCCATCGGACCAAACCGTTTCATCGCCCTTGAGCAGGTAGCGACCCACCATGTCCGTGGCCGTGAGGTCTTCATGGCAAGACACGGTGAGTAAGGGTTCTGCAGGCCGAGCGTCTGTCGCCCGCGCATCGTTCAGCAGCCAGCTCATGTGCTCAACAAAGCGAGTCTTGCCGCATCCCGTTGGGCCTTTCAGCAGCACCGGCAGGCGTGAGTTGTAGGCAGCCTGAAAGACCTGTACCTCATCGGCCAGGGGCAGGTAGTAGGGGGCCGCAGTGCTGGCGGCGGATTGCAATGCTTGGGTCATGTCTTGCCTGTAAGGGTAGTGGGCAGATCTCGCGATCTGGGATTCAACGGGCCAAGCATGCGCATGACTACGTGCAGAGGTTGTGAAGGTAGGTCGGCCTTCAGGCCGACATTCCCCGTCGGGTTAAAACCCGACCTACGTGCATCATCAGGTTAAAACCCGACCTACGTGCATTTTCCTTGCGGATCGGCCTTGTAGGTCGGCCTTCAGGCCGACATTCCCCTGTCGGGTTAAAACCCGACCTACATGCATCATCAGGTTAAAACCCGACCTACGTGCGTTTACGCAAAGAATGGCACTTGGTGTCCACGGAAAGTTGTGAAGAAAATTCACAGGGAGGGGGGTCTCGTGCTGGTATGCTAGCCGGTGTCGCCGCAGACAAGAACAGGAGCCCGCCTTGTCCAAGAATTTAACTTTCAGTCATCGGCATAAGACCTTTGAGTGTCGGCTCACCGACGATGGCGCCATTGAGCTTTGGCTGGATGGCTGCCTGCGCAAGCGCCGGGAAGCGTCCGGGAAAGAGCCTCAGTACGTTTGGACTAACGTGGAACTGGAGTGGGAAGAACATCACTACATCGAAGCGCGATATTGGGCATCCTCAGGCGAGCTGAACATTACTGTGAACGGTGATCACCTGTTACAGAGAAAGTTGCAGCAAAATTCGCAACGCTAGGATCTGAGCCCGTTATGCCTCCCCAATCCTCCGATCCCGCCCTGGCCGCCTATCAAGCCCAGTTCGCTCAGCAGGGCTATGTGGTGCTGCCCGGCGTGTTGGATAGCGTTACCCGCCAGCGACTGATCGGGCAGATTCAGCGGGCACTGGAGCCGCTGCTGGGTCCCGCGGAATTCGAGGCCGATGTGGGCTATCCCGGTTCGCCGCCAGACCGGCATGCGCCCGGGGGCGCAACTCCCAGGAGGCTGCTCCACGCTTATGCTCGGTCCGAGGAATTTCAGGCGCTTGCCAGCCAGCCACAGGTGCTGGCGGTGCTGGGCGCGTTACTGGGTGACGACGTGCAGTTATCGCAATGTCACCACAACTGCATCATGACCAAGCATCCGGGTTTCAGCAGCGCCACCCTGTGGCATCAGGACGTGCGCTACTGGTCCTTTCAGCGCCCGGAGCTGATCTCGGTTTGGTTTGCCCTTGGCGACGAGACGGCGGAAAACGGCGCGCTGCGGGTAATTCCCGGAACCCATTTACTGGACGTGCAGGCCCAGCGTTTAGACGCGGAACTGTTTTTACGTCCCGACCTGCCGGAAAATCAGGCGTTAATTGACGGCGCGCAAACTGTGGCGCTCGAGGCCGGTGATGTGCTGCTGTTTCACTGCAGGCTATTTCATGCAGCCGGCCGCAATCATTCTGATACCGTGAAACTCTCGCCGGTATTTACTTACCATCAAGGCGACAACTACCCGCTGGCCGACACTCGGTCCGCTCGCTTTCCCAGCATTGCAATAACCGGGGATGTGAGCGGGTCAATGCCAAACCGGACTGTTGAGATAAACGGCGGGCAGGGATAGCGTTACCCCAACATCGCAAGGGATAAAAATGTCGGCCTGAAGGCCGACCTACAAGGCCGATCCACAAGGAAAATGCATGTAGGTCGGGTTTTAACCTAATGATGCACGTAGGTCGGGTTTTAACCCGACAGGGGAATGGGCGGAATTCGTGATGGATCGAGACCCGGAAAATGACAAAAACGGAAAATGACAGAAAGATGAGTCGGCCAGCCGCCGACGAGTGGCAGGATTTTGCTGCGGCCATGCAGGATGTCGAGCCGTTAAAAAAGGGTAAGCAAACCTTCGCGCCCAAACAGCCTGCCGCCCAGGAAGAACTCCAGGCGCGGAAAAAAGCGGCGGAAGAATTTTCCTCAGCCCAAGATGACGAAAACTTTCTGACCCTGGGCGAGGTCAAACCCCTGGATCCCCTACAGGTTTTACAGTGGCGGCAGGACGGCATTCAAATCGCCGTATTCGATAAGCTGCGGAAGGGCGGCTACGACATTGCGCGGGAATTGGATCTACACCAGCGCACGGTAAAGGAAGCGCACTCGGACGTTTTTCGTCTGCTGCACCAGGCCCACGAGCGCGGCTGGCGCTGTGTGCTGATTAGTCACGGCAAGGGGCTGCGCAGCCCCACGCCGGCGCGCTTAAAAAGCTATGTGGCCCATTGGCTGATTCAGCATCCGCTGGTGTTGGCCTACTGTTCTGCCCAGCGCCACCGTGGTGGCACCGGCGCCGTGTACGCGCTCATCAAAAAGTCTCCCCAGAGCCGAGAAGAAAATCGCGAGCGGTTCGGGCAAAAAAGCGACTCCTAGCCGCTTCGCTTAGAAGCGGCTAGTTGCAGCGGTAAGCGTTGAAGGTGGCGGTGCCGTCGTTAACCTCACCGGCCTGCACAAGGTCTGTTGCGCCAAGCTCGGCGGCACGGTTGCGGGCCAGCACGATCAGCTCTTCCTTAACTTTGCCCGTGTTGCGGTCAACCAGCACTTTGTCTTGGGTCTGGCTGGACACATTGCCCACAAGGGTGCAGCCGGCCACGTCGCCGATGCTGCTTTGCGCCACCTGGCTGCCTGCCTCGTTAAGCGAAACGTAAGTGCAGCCGCTAACGGCCAGTGCGGTCAGGGCCGTAGTAAAACCCTTAACGATAATGTTAGTCATAGTGTTTTGTTGGTCAAAGTGTTTTCTTTTTGGTTAGTGATTCAGAAAGTTCACCCGGCAAAGAGTGAACGCTTAAATGCGCCCCTTGCCCAGTTCTAGGATGCCCCGGCCAATATTTAAGCGCAGCACGTCGCTGGCGCCTTCCGCCAGCCGCCAGGCGCGGACTTTTTTGTACAAAACGGCTAGCGGGTGATCTTCAATCAGCGCCTCGCCGCCTACCAGTTGAATGGCTGTGTCCACTGCCTCGCCGATGCCTTCCGTGGCAAACACCTTACAGGCCATGCCTTCGTTGACGATGTTCTCGCCTTGATCCGCGAGTCTGGCGGTTCGATAAAGCATGCTGCGCGCGGCAAAGGCTTTAATTCGCAGGTTCGCATAGTGCCATCGCACCACGTCTTTGTCGCCTCTGGCTGCGCCGCCTTTGTCCGGGCTTTGCAGGTGGGTTTCCAGTAAATCCATGACCCACATCATGTAGCCACAGGCTTGGGCGGCGAACAGCAGGCGTACGTCCCCAATCTGCCCCATGGCTTTGGGCAGTCCCTGGCCCGGTTCGCCAATAACGTGACCCAGCGGCACGGTGACCTGTTCAAAGCGAAAGGCGGCGTGATGGCTGCCGTCCAGGGAGTTGAAGCGCTTTTGCAGGATGACGCCATTGGCATCGGTGTCGATAACCACCATGGAGGGGCCATGGCCCTGGATACGCACCAGGGCATTGATAAAGTCGGCGTCGGCGCCGCCGGTGACGTAGGACTTTTGTCCGTTAATGATCAGATTGTCACCCTGGATAACTGCCGCAGTGGGCTCAACGTTGTCGGGCTCGGTAAAGCCGAAGCTGCCGCGCTTTTCTCCGGCCAACAGCGGCGCAAGGTGGCTCGTGGCTAATGGCTCGCCCACGCTACCCAGCACGCCAGGGCTGGGTCCAAAGACCGCCTCCAGCCCTGGCGGATTGCTCGCAGCCAAAGTTTCTCGTGCAACACACAAAGCAAGCTGACTGCTGGTGTCCGCCTGGCCGGGCTGAGTGAGCGTAAATAAGCCCGCGGCTTTCGACGCTTCGCGAATGCGGATTTTCGCTTCCATGGGATCTAAAGACGCCAGCGGCAGCATTTGCTCTTGGGCAAATTGCTGGCAGCGCTGGCGCAGGTCTATGAGTTCTTGGCTGAGTTGTTCCGGCATCGGAGTTTCCTGGGTTGGCGTTAGCGCCGCTGGATCGGCGGCTTAGACATTCGGGACAATGGTCATCACAACGATGACCAGGGCAAGAAAGACCATCGAGACCAAACTGTAAAACAGCAGAGATTCCCGCTGCACATTTTGCTGCACCAACGCCTCAACCTCTTCCGTGCTGCGCGCCGAGGTGCTGGTATTAATGCGGTACCGCGTCACTTCACCCTGGCGGCTTGGCAGCTTCACGAACAACTCCGGGGTGGCCTCAAGCCGCCGGGCCACCTCAGCGAAACTGATGCCGGTGTGCTTGGCGATTTGCGTGGGGTGCAGGGCCGGGCTGCCTTGCTCGATAAAGCAGTAGTAAATGTCCAGCAGCAGGCGATTCTTGCCGCGGAATCGAAATTCAAATGGGGTCAGTCCTAGCATGTATTGAACCGGTGTCTGAGTTCGGGGCACAGTCTAACGAGTTTGTGCCCGCTTGCGCAGCCGCTTAGCCGTGCCGGCCAATCAGCATGGCGCGTCGCGGTGCAGGCAAACCCTCCACGGTTTGTTCCTGATCTGACGGTTCCAGGGCTTTGTCCAGGGATTCAAATCGCATCCAGTCTGTGGAGCGCTGCTCCTGCACGGTGGTGACGCTGATATCCACCACCTGAATCTGTCCAAAGCCCGCATCCTGCATCCACCCCTGCAAAGATCCAAGATCCGGAATGGCGCCGATGTTGCGCATCCGCGCGTATCGCCCCTGGGGATAAAGGACCCGGTCGCCGGCAACGATAAGAGTTTCCAACACGCATTGGCCTCCCGACTCGGTAAGGGCATAAAGCTGTCGCAGGTGCTCAAGGGGGTCCTTGCGGTGGTACAGCACGCCCATGCTAAGTACCCAGTCAAAACGATGGCGGGTGCCGAGTTCCTCAACACCCAAGGGCAGTACCCAGTGTCTTGGGTGGCGCAAGTAATGTTGGATGGCTCGGTGCTGCATGCAAAACAGCAGGGTGGGGTCTACGCCGATAACGCTGGCAGCGCCGGCGCCAAGCATACGCCAGCCGAAATAACCGTTGCCGCAGCCAACGTCGAGAATGCGCTGATCCGCTAGGGAGCCCATGGCAGCTGCCAGACGATCCCACTTCCAGTCCGATCGCCATTCGGTGTCGATGTGAATTGGACCCAGCTGGAAGGGACCTTTGCGCCAGGGGTGCAGCTGTCTCAGGCAGACCTCTAACTGGGCAATGTCATCCGAGGATGCTGCTGGGAAGGCGCAACCGACGGCGCCCTCCTGCAGGCTTATTGGCCCGGGGTTTAACCGAGGCAAGGCGTCGATGGCGGTCTGCCATTGAGCGTAGTCGCCGTGATGGGCGGTGCTAAACCGCCCAAGGGCGGCGTCCTTGGGCCAGTGCTGAATCCAGTGGGGCCAGGGATCGGGCCGCTCACTCATGGGCAGCCAGCACCCGGGTCGGTGAGGCGGCAAAGGACACCCAGTTGAGGCAGTGAAACCACTGGATAACGTCGTTGAATCCTGTGTCGGCAAGGCGCTGCTGATGGGTCTGGGGAGACTCCACCTGCATGACGTTTTCCAGCGCCTGACGCTTCTGGCTGACTTCCAGCTCGCTGTAACCATTGGCCTGTTTCCAGGCCAGATGGGTGGCGTCGTAAAAAGCGTGGGTGTCTGCATCCGCGTGCAGCACTTTTTCCGACAGGATCAGCAACCCCGCTGGATCCATGCGCCGGGCGATCTCCGTCAATAACTGACTGCGCCGGTGGGGCTCAAGGAACTGCAGCACGAAGTTCAGCATCACCACCTTGGCACCGCTAACGTCGACTGCAAAAAGATCCTGGTAGCGAAATTCAACCCGGGGGTCCTGAATTTGTTTTCTGGCTGCGTCGATCATGGCTTGGGAGTTGTCCACGGCGATCACCCGAATGTCCGGACTTGGGCAATAGGTCAGCAGCGCCAGGGAACTGGCACCCAAAGAACAGCCCAGATCGAAGGCCGTGCCCGCCGAGCCCAGATGCCGGGCAGCCATCAGTCCGCCCATGGGCAAAATCAATTCGTAACCCGGCACCGAGCGGCGGATCATGTCCGGGAATACGCCAACCACCGCCTGATCAAAAGCGAAGTCCACAATCTGAGGTTGAGGTGCGGCAAAAACTTGGTCGCGCATGGGAAGTCCTATGTGTTCGGTAGCCTGCTGCCGGTTAACCGCCTAAGGGCGGTAGCGGGCAGTCCAGGGTAGTCGCGATGCCTTTGATCAGCGCAAATTCATCGTCTGTCAGGCTGGCGTCTGCAGCGGCCACTGCTGCACAGGCATCCAGCAACCGGGCTTTTAGATCGGCGTTCATGTGTCTGAGTTTTTCCAGAGATTGATTGATCTGCTGGTAGTCAAAATGCTGAACGTCCAGCATGGCCGCGGCGCTGCCCCAACGTTTCGCGCCGCGCTGGTAAGCGCGCTGGCGCTCGGCGTCCCCGGGGCTGCCCGCGGCGGCCAGCAGCGACAGGGTTTGGCAGACTTGTTGGTTTACCTTTGCTGCTCGGCTAATGCGGCCGCTGCTGCGAAAGGGCTGGACAAAATGTGCGTACAGCTCCTGGGTAATGATTCGATGGACCACCCATTCGAACAGATCCACCTGACCGTCGGCCACCACGAGCTGGCCAATCAATTCGTAACAGCGCTGGTACTGAGGTTTGGACATTTGCTTGAGGGTTGGCATGGCTAGATCCAGGTGCAGCAGCCGATGCCGTAGATCCTGGCCCTGAATGCGCGGGTAGATGCCGGGTATCAGCTCGGGCACGCCGGGTTCCGCCATTTGCTCAATGAGGGCGAGCTGGTGGCTGCGGGTTTCTTGGTCAACGCTGAGCAGCAGCGCGTAAACCAAGGCCCGGGCTTCGAAGGTGTCGTGGCTGGCCCTGTGCAGGCGCTCGTCTGCACTGGCCAAAAGGTCTTGGGCCGCCGAAATATTGGCGCTACCGCAGTGTTGGCTGAAGCCGCTGACCACCGCCTGCTCGGCCCTGGGCGTGCCCCGGTGTCCGGTGGTGCTGGCGCTGAACCCGGCACTGATGCCGCCAGTCCCGGAGTTTGTGCTCGCTGCCGCCGGCGTCCAGGCAGGATCCAGCGCTCGAATTCTTGCGTCTAGAGGCGGGTGGGTGGCCATCAGGCTGCTAAAGGATTTCACCGCGCCGAAAAACAGATGGCTGTTTTCTTCGGCCTGGGGTGACTCCAGGCGGGAGCCGGTGCTGTGGGCGGCAATTTTTTTCAGGGCGTTGGCAATGCCTTGGGATGACCGAGTGAACTGCACCGCACTGGCGTCTGCCAGATACTCACGCTGTCGGCTCACGGCGGCCTTGATGAGCTGACCGAAAAACGTGCCGCCATAGCCGATGACCAGCAAACCAATACCCACGGCGATTAAACCGCCGCGGTCTCTGGAGCGGCTGAACATGGAGCCCCGCATCAGTGCGCTGCCAATAATGCCCAGAATCAAAATGCCGTTAAGCAGCGCGATGATGCGTAAATTAATGCGCATGTCGCCATTGAGAATGTGGCTGAATTCATGGGCGACTACGCCCTGGAGTTCCTGGCGATTCAACAGGTCAATGGTGCCCTGGTTAATGCCAATGACCGCATCGTGAATGCCGAAGCCCGCGGCAAAGGCATTAATGGAGTTTTCGCGGATCAAATACACCGGCGGCACCGGCACACCAGCGGCAATGGCCATTTCCTCTACCACGTTGAGGAGCTGGCGCTGTTGGGGGTCTTGGGTGTTCTGGTGAATTAATACCCCGCCCAGTGACTCGGCCACGGCCTTGCCGCCGCCCCGCAGCGCCAAATATTTGAAGCCGCTGGCAACGGCAATGAGGCCAACCACGCCAACGCTGGTGTATATCCAAAGCTCTTGGGGTGCCTGGCCGATTTGCTGGGTCAGAGAAAGGCCGGGCCCGTTGTCGACGAACAGCAGCAGCACCAGCAGATTGGTCAGCAGCACCAGGGATGCTACCGCGCCGATGAACAGCAGCGTGAGCAGCCGGGTGTTATGCCGTGCTTTGTTTTGGGCCTGAAAGAAATTCACGGCTTAAAAGGAAACTTTCGGCGCCGCCTGAATGGCCTGAGAGTCCTCGAATTCCAGTAGCGCCGCGTCGGCGCTGAAGCCGAACACATTGGCAAACAGCACCGGCGGAAATGAGGTTCGGTAGGTGTTGAACTCCGTGACCTGATCGTTAAAGGCTTGGCGCGCGAAGGCAACTTTGTTCTCGGTGCTGGTTAGCTCCTCGGACAGCTGGGTCATGTTGGCGCTGGCTTTGAGGTCCGGGTAGGCCTCCATGGTGACGTTAAAACGGCTCATGGCACCGCTCAGCACGCCTTCGGCGCCTGCAAGTTCCGCAATGGCCGTTGCATCGCCGGGGTTGCCGGCAGCGGCTGCCAGTCCGGCCATGGCCTCGTTGCGAGCGCTGATCACTGCCTCCAGGGTTTCGCGTTCGTGGCTCATGTAGGCCTTGGCGGTTTCCACCAAATTGGGGATCAGGTCGTAGCGGCGTTTAAGCTGAATTTCAATTTGCGAAAAGCCATTCTCGTGGCGGTTTTGCAGCTCCACTAGCTGGTTGTAGATGCGCGCCACCCAAAACGCCAATAGCGCCAGCACAACTAATATGACAATCATTTCCATAGACGAGCCCTCGGCTGAAGGTAGTTGTTGAAGTCGGGGGAATCATGCGGTGTTGGGAGAAAAAAGTAAAAAATCCGTCGGCCACGGGAATGTTCACGGCATATCGAAATCTCAGGTGGTTAGATATAGTCATCGTAAAACAGGGTTAGGAAGCAGGATGAGCGAACAGGTTGCGGCGTTTGATGAGTTCGGGTTTCGGCAAACAATGGGCAGTTTTGCCACCGGCGTCGTGGTCGTTACCGGCTTGCTGGACCAAGAGCCTGTAGGTTTTGCCGCCCAGTCCTTTGTATCGCTGTCCCTGGATCCGCCTTTAGTGGCGTTCAGTCCGGGCAAAACCTCTTCCAGCTGGCCCAAGATCCGCCAAAGCGGCAGCTTCGGCATCAACATTTTGAGCCAGGAACAACAGTCGGTGTGTGCGGATATGGCCACATCGGGAGCGAACAAGTTTGCCAACGTGCAGTGGCAGTCGGGTATCACCGGCGCGCCACGGCTGGCCAACGTGCTGGCCTTTGTGGAGTGCACGATCGAGGCCGAACACGACGCCGGGGATCACACCATTGTGGTTGGCCAGGTGGTGGATTTTCAGAACATCGATGAGGCGTCGGCACCGCTGTTGTACTTTCGCAGCCTCTACGGATCCTTTATCCAGTAGTTTGTGAGTCACAAATCCGGGCTTTGCGGGGCAGGGCATTGGCATGATCAAGGCCGTGCGCCCAGCCAAGGAAATTTTCGACGCGCTGGTATTTGGCGCAGAGCAGGCGTTGGCGGGAACCACTAACCTGCTGGGTTAGCAAGCTGGGTTAGCAGTGCCAGTAAGGGTCAATGTCCGGGCTCAATCTGCAGGCCCAGATACCGGCTTTTACCCGTCAGGCGCTTGGTGACAGTGCCTCTAAGCATTCCCAATGCAGCTGGCCAATGTTGCCATTGGGGTTGATGGGCTGAATGCAGACATGGTCGGCACCCGCTTCCATGTGCTCGTTGATGCGTTCACGCAGAGCGTCCACATCACCCCAGGCGAAGGTCTCGTCAATGAAGCGATCGCTCAGGTTGTCGATGTCGTCTTCGGTGAGCCCCATACGCAGCCAGTTGTTGCGGTAGTTGGGCAGGCGGTTGTAGATCTTTGCCACCGGCCGCGCGAGTTCCCGGGCTTTTTCCGGGTCGGTCTCC
>CAZWQK010000014.1:0-13562 GCA_964635835.1 uncultured Pseudomonadales bacterium | reverse complement strand
AAGACCCTTTCCTCTTTGCGGAGCCGCTGAAGAGCAATATTACCTACGATGACCCTCAACGGTCGCTGGAGAAGATATGGCAGGCGGCCACCTCGGCGGACCTGAAGGACACCATCAGCGACTTTCCTGAGCAGCTGGATACATTGATCGGCGAGCGTGGTGTGACGCTTTCTGGCGGGCAAAAACAGCGGGCAACCTTAGCCCGGGGATTAATTCGTCACGCGCCGATTTTGATCCTGGACGACTGTTTCTCAGCCGTAGACACAGAAACCGAAGAGCACATTTTGGGCGAGCTGAAACGATTGCGGCAGCAGCAAACTACGGTCTTGGTCTCCCATCGGGTCAGTACGGCCCGGCACGCTGACCGCATCTACGTCATGGACGCCGGTCGCATCATCGAGCACGGCCGCCACGAAGAACTGCTGGCCAATCAAGGGTATTACGCTGAGCTCGAGCGGGTTCAGCGCGAAGGCGGCGAAGAAGACGATCTCGAACGCCTGCGAGAGACCTCATGAACACGGCGCAAAAGAAGAGTCCCAGAGACTACGCCATGTTCGACGCCGACATTAGCGGTGCGGTACTCAACCTGCAGCTACTGCGGCGGCTGCTGAAGTGGCTGGCCCCCTACAAGGCGTCCCTGGCCCTGAGTACGGTGCTTGTTCTGCTGGCATCCACCCTGCAGGTAATGCTGCCCATCATCATTTCCCTGGTCGCCATTGATCACATCATTCGCGGCGAGAGCGGTGGCGACAGTCCGGACTTTGGCCTTATTGATGTAAACACCAATCTGGCTGACGTCCTTGGCGTGCCCGAGCTTGTCGCGGCCTGTTTGCTGTATGCCAGTATCCAGCTTGCCTGGGCTTTTTGTGGTCATGCGCACCGGATGACCTTGATTGGCCCGGTAATCAAAGGCCTGCGGGATTTACGCCTGGATCTGTTTCGGCATTTGGAAACCCGGCCCTCATCCTTTTACGATCGCGTTGCCGTGGGGCGCATCATGACCCGGGTAACCAACGATGTAGAGGCTCTATACGAGCTGCTGCGAGGCCTGGGCACGTTAGTGGGCGAGTTTGTGCCGTTTTTTGTTGCGTTAGCCGTAATGCTGGCCATCGACGTGCAGCTGACGTTGATCTTGCTGCTGGCCCTGCCAATTCTGGCCATGGTGACCTATTTCTTTCGACGCAAAACCCGCTTTCTGTTTCGCCAAACCCGCCAAACCCTGTCTAACCTGAATCAGAACTTGCAGGAGAACCTTGCTGGACTGCAGGTGGTTCAGCTATCCGACCGCCAGCAGCACAACCTTGAGCGCTATACCGAGATCAACGAAAAGAACCGCCTTTTCGAGCACCGGCTGGCGCGGGTAGAAACCTTGTATGGTGCCTTTAACGAGAGCCTGGCCCAAATCGCCATTGGCCTGATTCTGTATTACGGGGCCAGCCAGCTCATGGACATCAGCATGACCGTGGGCGAGGTAGTGCTGTTTACCCAGTTTGTGACCATGCTCTTTCATCCCATTGTGGTCCTCGGCGAACAAACCAACATTTTGTTCCGCGCCATGGCCAGCGGTGAGCGCATTTTTCAGGCCTTGGACTGGGACGAGATTATTCACGAGCCCGGTAACCCGGTGGCGCTACCGCCCCGACTGCAGGGCGAGGTGGCCTTTCGTCACGTGAGCTTTGCCTACGACCCCGCCATCCCGGTGCTGGACGATGTATCGTTTACCATCGCCCCCGGCGAGAGACTGGCCATTGTAGGACCAACCGGTTCCGGCAAAAGCACGTTGATTCGCTTGCTCGGCCGCTTTTACGACTTTGACGACGAGCAGATTTTCCTCGACGGTATCGATTTAAATCGTATTCATTCGTCAGACCTGCGACGCCGGGTAGGCGTTGTGCTGCAGGACTTCCATATTTTTTCAGGCAGCATTTACGACAATATCGCGCTGGGCAATCCCGAGGTCACCTTCGAGCGCGCCGTGGAGGCAGCAACCATCGTCAACGCTCACGGCTTCATTAGCCAGCTTGCCGAGGGCTACAACACGCCGCTGACCGAGCGGGGCCAGAACCTTTCCCAGGGCCAGCGCCAACTGCTGGCTTTTGCCCGAGTGCTGGCAGCGGACCCGGAAATTCTAGTGCTGGATGAGGCAACAGCGAACATTGATACCGAAACGGAATTGCTCATCCAAGATGCCGTAGAGCGGCTGACAAAGGGCCGCACCTCCATCATCATTGCGCACCGACTGCAAACCATTCAGGAAGCGAATAGAGTTTTGGTGCTCGAGCATGGCCGAGTGGCGGAGATTGGCAGCCACGAGGAGTTGCTGGCAGCCAACGGACTCTACGCCACTCTGCACAGCCTGCAGTTTCAAAGCGATCCCGACGACGCCGCAGATGCTGAAGCCGTGAATCCAACATCCGCAGCCGAGCAATAAACTACAACGTCAAAACAGGTAAGGCGTGGCTAACAATAACGACATCAAAAGCGGTGATAAGTACCAAACGCCCCAGGGTTTTAAAGCCATTAAAAATGGCATTAAGCCCGGCAGCAGTGCCGATCTTGAGATCCAGCGCAAGCCCCCATGGCTGCGAGTTTCCGTAGGTGGTGGCGAGCGCTATCGTGCCGTTAAGGAAACCGTCAGCAAACACCGTCTGGCCACGGTTTGCGAGGAAAGCCATTGCCCCAATATCGGCGAATGCTGGAATCACGGTACCGCCACCATCATGTTAATGGGGGCCACCTGCACCCGGGCCTGCCGCTTCTGCGCAGTAGACACCGGCAACCCCAAAGGCTGGCTGGACCCTCAAGAGCCCGCCAACGCCGCCGAGTCAGTTCGCCTAATGGGACTGACCTACGTGGTGCTGACTTCAGTGGATCGGGATGATCTTAGCGATGGCGGTGCAGGCCATTACGCCGCTTGCGTGCAGGCGATCCGGGAACGCAATCCCAACACTGCGGTGGAGGCGCTCACTCCAGATTTTAACGGCGATGAAGCCGCGGTAGCGCAGGTGGTCAATTCCGGGCTGCAAGTTTTTGCGCAAAATCTGGAAACCGTCGAGCGCCTTACCCACGTGGTGCGGGACCCTCGTGCTGGCTATGCGCAAACGCTCAATGTTTTGGCCCACGCCAAACGTGTGCGTTCCGACGTGCTGACCAAGTCAAGTTTGATGCTGGGCATTGGAGAAAGCGACGACGAAGTTCGCCAGGCCATGAAAGATCTGAGATCCCATAACGTAGACATCGTCACCCTAGGCCAGTACATGCGGCCGACGAAGAATCATCTGCCTGTACATCGTTGGGTTACGCCGGATACCTTCGACGAGCTAAGAGACTTTGGCTTAAGCCTAGGATTTACCGAGGTCGCTTCTGGCCCACTGGTGCGCTCCAGCTATCGGGCGGATCGGGTGCTGGAAGGCAATAATCTGGGCATCAACCTAGCAGCCGACTCTAGTACCTCAACGGATCCTGATAAGATCCCGCTGCGACAGCTTTAGCACCCAACCAAGAGCCTTAGCCAGCGGTTTTCTGGCCACTAACCACCTCAAACAAGAAGCACAGAAGAAGCAAACAACATGCAAGACCTAACCCTTGACGATTTTTCCGGCACCGGGCTTCTGCCCTGGGACCCTGATGCGGCAGCGGCAACCCTGTACCTCACCAGCACTGAGACTATCGATCAGCGTCTTGGGACCCTGAGCGCCACAGACCAGCACTGGGTAGCGCGCCAGTCCTTTACCGGTGAGTCCGAGCAGTTGGCCTGGCTGGAAAACGGAGATGCGCTTGTTGGTTACAACGGCAAGACCGATTTGAGCACCCTGGGCTCGCTGCCATTCAAACTACCCGAGGGGGTTTACCGTCTGGCCGAGGAAGCGCCAACTTTAGCGTTACTGGGCTGGGGACTGGGCAGCTATCAGTTCTGCCGTTACAAAACCAGCGATCGCGGGCCGGCCCAACTGATACTGCCGTCCTCAGCCAATGCCCATGAACTGGTGCATAGCGTTGCGGCCACAAGTTTGGCCCGAGACCTGATTAACACCCCGGCGCAAGACATGGCGCCGTCGCATCTACAGGCCGAAGTGGAGGCCCTGGCCGCAACCTTTGGCGCACAGATCACCACCACTATTGGCGATGAGTTACTGGACATGGAGTGCGGGGCCATACACGCCGTTGGCCGAGCCGCCGACGATCCGCCGCGACTGATGGATCTTGTTTGGGGTAACCCGGAGCACCCCAAAATAACCATCGTCGGCAAGGGCGTGACCTTCGACAGCGGCGGCCTGAACATGAAACCCGCTGGCGGCATGCGCTGGATGAAGAAAGACATGGGCGGCGCAGCCATTGCCGCTGGGCTTGCCTATCTGATTATGGCCCAGGGTCTGCCCGTGAGGCTTCGCCTGTTGATTCCCGCGGCGGAGAACGCCGTATCCGGCAACGCTTTTCGGCCCGGGGACATCCTGCACACGCACAAGGGTCTTACCGTTGAAATTGATAACACCGACGCGGAAGGACGGCTGTTGCTGTGCGATGCCCTGTCCATGGCCAGCAGCGAAAACCCTGAACTCATTGTGGATTACGCCACCCTCACTGGCGCTGCTCGCGGCGCCGTTGGCGCGGAAATCGCCGCCATGTTCTGCACCGACGATGACCTGGCCATCGAGCTGACCCGGCTTGGCCGGCGCGAGGACGACACCGTTTGGCCAATGCCTCTGCACGCCGGCTACGACTACATGCTCAAGAGTAACGTGGCGGACGTGGTGAACTCCGCGGCCTCGCCTTACGCTGGCGCCGTAACCGCGGCACTTTTTCTCAAGCGTTTTGTCGCTGACGTGCCGTGGGTTCACTTCGACGTCATGGCCTTTAACATCCGCAAGCGACCTGGACGCCCGGAGGGGGGCGAAGCCATGGCCCTGCGCAGCGTCTACCAACATCTAAGCCAGCGCTTTGGAGCCGCCGATGACTGATCTCAAAACCCTGGAAACCGCTGAGCCCGGCACCGCTGTGGCGCTTCAACAGTTTCTGGATCAAGTAAAGTTCAATGACCAAGGGCTGGTGCCGGCCATCGCTCAAGACAGCGCCAGCGGCGAGGTCTTGATGCTGGCCTGGATGAATCGAGAGTCCATTGAGCAAACCTTAGCCACCGGACAAGTCGTTTACTTCTCCCGCAGCCGTCAGGCCCTGTGGCGCAAGGGCGAGACCTCCGGGCACACCCAGCACCTAACGTCCCTGCGTTTTGATTGCGACGCCGACGCCATCCTGGTCGGCGTGGATCAAGCCGGGCCTGCCTGCCATACCAATCGCAAGCACTGCTTCTACCTCAAGGTGCAGGGTGACGACGTGATCGTGGACGCAGGATCCGAAACCGCGACGACCCAGGCAGAAAAGCCTACCTAAAAGGAGTATCCTCCCCGCCCCTTGCGACTGTGCCGGCTGCCCGCCGGTGCAGGCCATTCACCACAACCAGCTAAATTCCGATCGCCATGAGCCAAGCCGACATTGTTTTTCACAACACGCTAAGCGGAACCAAGGAAGTCTTTGTTCCCAACGACCCCGAACAAGTAACAATCTATGTCTGCGGCCCTACGGTGTATAACCTGGTGCACATCGGCAACGGGCGACCTGCGGTGGTTTTTGACGTGCTGACGCGGCTGCTGCGTTCGCGCTACCCAAAGGTGACCTACGTCAGCAATATCACCGACATCGATGACAAGATTAACGCCGCCGCTGCAGCAAACGGTGAAGACATTGCTACCTTAGCCGAGCGATTTGCCCAGGCCTACCAGGAAGACGTTGCAGCTCTGGGCGTGCTGCCGCCGGATGTGGTGCCCAAGGCAACCCACCACATTGATGAAATCATTCAGATGATCGAAACCCTGATTGAACAGCATCACGCCTACGCCAGCGCTGGCCACGTGCTGTTTCATGTGCCTTCAGATCCGCAATACGGCACCCTGGCCAAACGGTCTTTGCAAGACATGATTGACGGCGCCCGGGTGGAGGTCGCCGACTACAAAAAAGATCCCAAAGACTTCGTACTGTGGAAGCCCTCCACGGAGGATCAGCCGGGCTGGGACAGCCCATGGGGGCGCGGCCGACCCGGCTGGCATATTGAATGCTCTGCCATGGTCAAGAAACATCTGGGCGACACCATCGATATACACGGCGGCGGCTCGGATTTGACCTTCCCCCACCACGAAAATGAGGCGGCTCAAAGTCGGTGCGCCAATGCCGGTAAAGGCTATGTGAACTATTGGCTGCACAACGGCATGCTCAATCTGGGCTCGGAGAAGATGTCCAAATCTTTGGGCAACGTTCTAACCATCCGCGACCTGCTGACAAAATACAGCAGCGAGGTGCTGCGCTACGCTCTGCTGTCGGGTCAGTACCGATCCACCCTGGCCTGGTCCGAGGACTTGCTGGCCCAGGCTCGATCCAGCCTGGACAGTCTGTACCAGAGCCTCCGGGACGGTGCATCCGCAGCACCGCTGACCAGTACCGACATGCAGGGTCTGGCGGCAGCAGACTACCCCAGCAGCGTCGTAGCGGCTCTGTGCGATGACCTGAACACGCCCAAAGCCCTTGCCGCCATGCACGATCTTGCGGCCCAGCTGCGACAGGCTAAGGACGAGGACAGCAAACACAATGCGCGACAACAATTGCTGGCCGGGGGCTGGCTGTTGGGTCTGCTGTACCAAAGCGCCGAGGACTACTTTACTCAAGGTCAGCCAAGTGACGGTGCGATGCTGTCCGCAGACACCATTGACGACCTCATTGACCAGCGCAAAGCCGCCAGAGCAAAGGGCGACTACGCCGGCGCGGATCGCATCCGCGATGACCTGTTAGCTCAGGGCGTGGAGCTGGAAGATTCCCGGGAAGGCACGCGCTGGCGCCGCATCTAGCTGGCCGCCCACGCCGTGTATCCCGTTGCCATCATTGGACAGACCGCCGGCGCACAGCTGGCAGCACTGGCGTGCAGCGCCAGTGGCTTTGACCAGTTAAGCCGCTTTTGCGGCGCTGGCGAGCTATCCAACTCACCTCCTGTGCACAGCCTCGGTGCCAACGCCAGCCGCCTGCTGCGGGCTCTGGCACCCACGGTTGTCCAGGACATCGGCTTTGCCCCCGATCGCTTTCAGATCCGCTTCGCCAAAAGCGCCTATCTCCTCGCTGAGCTACCGCTGGGTGATTTTTACCACCAGCGCTACGGCAGCCCGCTAATCAATGTCGCTGGGACAGCGTTGACCGAGCTTTTGGAATCGATACTGGACAACCCCCTGCAACCCCCTGCCGCGCTTACCGAAATTGAACACGCCCATACCCTGACCATTTTGAGCACCACCGAGCCAACAGCAGCGTCCGACAACGGCGACTTCCAGGTTTTTCACGCCACTCTCCCAGACCACCCGCTGCGCCGAGCCAATGTCCTGTGGCGAGGCCAAGGCCAGTACATTGAGCAGCTGGCAGACGTCGATTACGTTCACTTTCGTTTTGTGACGCCAAAAAATACCGAATTCTGCCAAGACGACTGGCATGAAAGCCTGCACGAAGCCTTGGCGGTGAAAGAGCAAATGCCGGACATCCACGTGTCTCAGCTTGGCCACAGCGACACCTTATTCGCAGGTTCCGTGGCCTATCTCAGCGACGCCGTGATGCCCTGTGTTTCCTGCAAGGTCGATGGTGCCAATACGGCCCTCGAAGACGCTTGGGTACTGTCACGGATGATGGAAAACTACGAAGAAGATGTTGCCGATGGCCTAACAGCCTACGAACGGTTCCGCCGCCCAAGGCATCGCAAGGTCATGGCGGGGCTGCATCGCCATCTGATTCATCTGACCGAACCCTCACCCATGAAACGGCTGGGCCAGCACATCGGGGTGGCGCTGCAGAACCGGCTACTACCGGAAATTGCCCTGCAGCGGCAGGATTGGCTGTACGATCACGACGTCATTAAGGGATTTCACTAGCAGCACCCTCACTCCAGACTGGCGCCTCGGCATGCGCGGCAGTTGAGGCTATTGGCCAGCCAAACGACTGTTGGCACCAAAGCTCTTGCTCAGAAACGCCATTTGATCGCCCAGAATTCTGCCCGAATTGATCAGCGCCAAGTATTCCGAGTAGTTGGGCACATAGGGTAAGGCGAGCAGCTCTAAACTGGTGTCTTCTAATTGGCGATTGCCCTTGAAGTGGTTGCAGCGCCGGCAGCTGGCTACCACGTTGTCCCACTGATTGCTGCCACCCCGAGAGACCGGCACCACGTGATCTCGCGTTAGATCCGCATCGCTCAGATGCTTGCCGCAGTATAGGCACAGATTGCCGTCGCGTTTGAATAACGCAACATTGGTCAGCGGCGGCGTATGCAAGGCACGCTCTACGACCCGGCCATCACAGGCGATAATGCTGTGAATCTCCTGACAGCTGGTTTCTCCGGTGTGTTTGGAGCGACCACCGCGGATGGTGATCAGAGGGTCGCCAACGGTCCAGACCACCAGGTCCCGTGCATACAGGCAAACGGCGTCTTGCCAGGCCACCCATTCCACGGGCTGACCGGCAATATTTAACCTTAGGATACGAGGCACGCGTTCAAAATCTGACAGCGTTGATAGCATGACGACTCCCCTGTGGTCGCGGATACCTTTTAATTGCTCGACACTAACCTACGCATCGTTAGCGCGCTTGCTTACGATTGCGCGAGATAAAAGCTAGGGGAAAATCCGCCAGCTCGCAAGCCAAAGTCCTGAGCCAAAGGCTTGACCCAACCCGGTACGAATTTGTCCATTGGTTATCGTAAACTCCGCAATGAACAGGCGGAGCAAGAGGCCTGTTGCGGCGCGTGTAGACCGCCGGCGCGGTCCACGCCTGGGCAGGAGCCGTGAAAAGAGGTTGGAGATTTGCGCCCAGTACTTTCTAATCTTGTTAGTCGGCTTCATCACCCACACAGGAGCACAGAATGATTTGTCGTTATTTCTTCGGTGTCCTTGCGCTGACAGCCGCAAGCTGTGCCAGCAACGCACCGGCGCCGACAACGGACCCCCAGCAACCAGCAAAAGCAGAAACCAGCTGGCACTGTGGGGACACCGCAGGGACCTGGTCCTGTAAGCGGCGTACCATTAGCGAAATTCAAGAGCGCCAGGCAGCGGAAAAAGCACGGCAATATGATTGGTCGGCATCCCAAGCGCCAGCAGCAACGCAACAGCCCGTTACTCCTGCTTCACCGCCTGAGCAGGCCGCTCAGCAGGTAAGCACTCCAGAGAATGCTCCGAATCAGACCGAGCCCGAACCTCCCCAAAACTTACCCGCCTACGTGAGATTGATGTACCAGAGCCAATCGCCAGTGTCTCTGGAGGCGCTACCCAGCAGCTTTTGGACGGTACAGATCATTGCGTTAAGCAGCAGGCAAGAACTAAAGGATTTTTTCGCCGACATTAGACTGGAAGCTCTCACCGGAGCCAGGATACGGGCTAACGGCAGAACGTTTTATGTGGCTTTGCTCGGCGTTTACGAAAACCGCGCCGCCGCAGAACAAGCAGC
This sequence comes from uncultured Pseudomonadales bacterium, assembly GCA_964635835.1. Classification (GTDB taxonomy): domain Bacteria; phylum Pseudomonadota; class Gammaproteobacteria; order Pseudomonadales; family Azotimanducaceae; genus UBA4421. Next base: position 4,043 of record CAZWQK010000014.1, on the reverse strand, counting down.
ACGGTTACGCCCGGAAGCTTTGCTGCCCTTCGAGCCCTATATACGCAGCCTTGGATCGCTGCAGGAAGTCATGGCTCGGGCCAGCGAGCTGCCTTGATTCAGCCGGTGCCAGCGAAATCAGTTCCCGGTATTGGGCACTTTCGTTAACGGCTTAATGCGACCGCGCCGTTTGCTCTACACTTCGTTGCGGCGAAATCACCTGGTAAGAAGCCCGCTGGCGTAAGCGCTGAAAATAGTCGGCTACCTCAGGTGCATCAGATACGTCCATGCCGTCCACCTCCAGCACCATTGCCACCACCATCATGGGCACGTCGGCTAGCGTGAAATCACCACACAGATAGTCTTGTCCGTTCAAGGTTCGCTGCAGGAAGGGGAAGATCTCATCCCGCAAACCCTGCCGGCCACGCTCCATGGCATCGGCATCCCGCTGATCTGCCGGCGACCACCAGGGCATCCAAATTATCGGCAGGAACTTGCTCAGCACACCCTCGTCGCCATAGTTTTCCAGCGCCCGAGCCAGCCCTCGTTGGGCCACGTCACTGGGCAGCAGCGGCCTGTCCGTCCACTTGTCGTTGAGGTACTCGTTAATCACCGTGGAATCGTAAAGCACCAGGCCGTCGTCCTGGATCCAGGGCACTTTCCCTAGCGGGTGGTTGGCCAAAATCTCCGGCTGCTTCTTCCAAACCGCACCGGGGCTGACGGTTTCCACTTGATAGTTCGCCCCTTTCTCTGCGAGCACGACCTTGACCTTGCTGCCGTTAGTCGACCGCAAGGTACCGTAAGGATAGTCCCGCTCCATGGTGAATAAGGTAATCATGCTAGCTCTCCTCTAACGCTTCGCGCCTGCGGCGCATGTCCATCATGTTTTCGGCACTGAAGATAATCAGCGCCAGCCAGATAAAGCCAAAAGTAAGCCAGCGGGTATCCGCCACTGGCTCGTCATACAAAAACACCGCCAATAGCAGCGCACAGCTAGGCGCCAGGTACTGTACAAACCCCAGCACGGTCAGGGACAGACACAGGGCCGTCACCAACAGAAAAAGCACCTCCAACGACGGCACATAGTTCACCCAGACGAAACTCACAGGAGCCAAGCCCCAGAAACCGCAGGCGGCCACGGCGTAGAGCAGCCCTTGGCGCTCTGTGGCTAAAGCGCTGGCCGAGTTCGCGCCCGGGCCAGCTGCGAAGCCGCCGATCAAAAGTGGTCTTTGCGCTTGCGCGTCTCAGCAAAAATGGCGACGGGGTCCGCCCCTACCAAATCCATAGTCTGCTGCAGGCTGGCGCTGTGAGGCCGCACAAATGGGTTGGTTTGCCGCTCCGCACCAATGGTCGTAGGCACCGTTGGTATCCCCTGAGCACGCAGATTCGCAATCTCCGCGACTCGAGCCTGCAGGGCTGCATTGTCCGGCTCCACCGTTATCGCAAAAGCCGCATTTGCCTGAGTATATTCGTGGGCACAGTAGACTCGGGTGTCGTCAGGCAGCGCCATGAGCTTTTCTAAGCTGCCCCACATTTGTTCTGGCGTGCCTTCGAACATGCGGCCACAGCCCAGGGCAAACAGCGCATCGCCCACAAAGGCCGCACTGTCATCGGCGAAATGGTAGGCGATGTGGCCTGTGGTGTGACCAGGAACTTCCAGCACTTTCACGGCAGCGCTGCCCAATTCAAACACTTCGCCATCAGCCACTTGTCGGTCGATACCGGGAATGCGTTCTGCATCAATGGCCGCGCCGATGACCTCACAGCCCCACTGGGCTTTCAGCGCTTCGTTGCCACCGGCATGGTCGAAATGGTGATGGGTATTCAGGATGTGGGTCAGAGTCCACCCCTGTTCTGCCAGTGCGGCATTAATCGGATCAACTTCCGGGGTATCGATACTGGCCGTAGCGCCAGTGGCCGGATCGTGGACGAGAAAACCGTAGTTGTCGTCCAGACAAGGGATTTGCTTCACTTGAATGCTCATAATGTCTCCTCAGGCGCTTGCAGGGCCAGGCAGTATCGCAGATTGACTGGCAACCCTACAGAAAAAGTCCCGCCACCGGTCCCGGCATCCCAAGCACCACGGGAATGGTTTATGCTGCCCCCTCACCATGGCTAGCCAGACAAGATCCTAATGAACAAAATCCTGCAGGAAATCATCGACCTTTTGGACGTGGAGCCCATTGAGGAAAACCTTTTTCGGGGCCAAAACCACAATACTGAGCATGTGTTTGGCGGTCAGGTACTGGCCCAGGCGTTGGCGTCGGCTTTTCGCACCGTCGACGCCGAGCAGAGCCTGCATTCCCTGCACAGCTATTTTCTGCGGGCTGGGGATTGGACCCGCCCCATTCTTTATGAGGTGGACCGCATTCGTGATGGCCGCAGCTTCAGCACCCGCCGGGTCGCGGCCATTCAAAATGGCCGGACGATTTTCACCTTGGCCTGTTCCTGGCAAAAGGCAGAACCTGGGCTTGACCACTCGCTGCCCATGCCGGACGTGCCGCCACCGGAATCCCTGCGCGGCGATCTAGAGACCTATACGGCCCTGGCAAAAGCCAATACGGACATAACCCCCTTCACCTTTCGGTATGAGGCCATCGACTCCCGAGCCGTTGAGCGCATCACCATGCTAAATCGCGGCGAACACCCGCCTTACAAGCACACATGGCTGAAGAGCCGTGACCGCCTGCCGGACAATCCGGAAGTCCATTTGGCGTTGTTGGCCTATATGTCTGACCTGGATTTCATGTCCACTTCCATGCTACCCCACGGGCCACTCACCGTGGATGCTCAGGGTCAAAGGGCCGTGCACGGTGCGAGCCTGGATCACACGATTTGGTTTCACCGCCCGTTTCGGGCTGACGAGTGGCTGCTGTTCGCCAAGGAATCACCCAATGCCGGCGGCGCTCGCGGTTTTGTACGCGGACACTTTTTTAACCGCGACGGACAAATGGTGGCGACGGCTGCCCAGGAGTGCCTGGTTCGACCCGTGGGCGAAAATCGCGAAACTCTGGCCGCTCGGACTAGCTCTACAGACAGATAGCCAGGGTCCAGCAACCTGCAAGATTACCAGCGCGCGTTGGCCCACTGCTGCGTGTACCCACGGCACGCATCGCTGGCTAACAGCAGGCAACAAAAAAGGCCCCGCAGGGCCTTCTATCTAAGACCGCCGAAATTACAGCGCTTCGAGAATGGCTTCAGCTGCGCTGACTTCGAATTTGCCGGGCGCTTCTACCGCCAAGTGCGTCACCGTACCGTCTTCCACGATCATGGCGTATCGCTGAGAGCGCTTGCCTAAACCGAATCCAGAACCGTCCATTTCCAGACCCAAAGCCGCGGTGAAGTCGCCGTTGCCATCGCCGACCATGGTTAGTTCTTCAGCGTTAGCGCTTTTACCCCAGGCGTCCATCACAAAGGCATCGTTAACGGACAGGCAAACTATGCTGTCCACGCCCTTGGCCTTGATGGCATCCGCCTGCACCACGTAACCGGGAAGGTGCGCCATCGAACAAGTTGGCGTAAACGCGCCCGGCACAGCGAACAGAGCAACTTTTTTACCTGCAAACAGCTCGTCGGTGGTTACAGGGGTGGGCTTACCGTCCTGCATCGTATGCAGGGTTGCTGCGGGGAGTTTAGAGCCTGTTGCTATCACCATACTGATTTTCCTGTAATCCAAAATTGTGAGAGATTTTGACCAACCCTCTAGCTAGAGGATTTCCCAAAGCGGATAAGAATTGTGAGCGGTTGCCGACGGTGGGTCAACTCAGCGCCAGGCAAATTCGGGCTGCTCAAAGTGCGCGACCCGCGTTTCCCGCTGTAACAGACAGACCTCCCGAAATTGATACAGGATCGCCGCCGTAGGAGCAGCTATGTGGTCGTCACCCACGGGCATGCGCAGGATTGGCGCCTGACTGGTGGTGGCTGGCGTCAGACGTGGGGCATCGCTGCGAGCAAACTCCCGGATGGGTATGCGGTGTACGCTGGCAACTTCATCCGGGTTTGGCTGGGTCTCTAGATCCGGACCACCCCAGATAACAACCGGCGTCATCACATAGCCGGAACGC
>CAZWQK010000013.1:13217-13571 GCA_964635835.1 uncultured Pseudomonadales bacterium | reverse complement strand
CCCGGCCTACGGTGACGCTCATGGCGTAATCCAGGTAGGACCGTTTCATCTCGTCTTCAATATTTACCGGGTGAATGTTTTGGGGATCTGGAGGGGTGACTTCTGACATAAATAGCGCGTTTGCGACCAACAAAAATAAGCCGACATGCTAACACATCGCCGGCTCAGAGGGTTCATAAATAGCCGGCGATCCGGGCCTAAACCGGGACGACATTGCATGTGGGCAAGACCGGTATGGCGGGTTAGGTATTGCCGCCACAGAGACCGTATCTTTAACAAAAACGCACTGCCGACAGGCACTGTTTGGTTAACGAATAGCCCTTGGGTTAACGTTCTTCATCAAGCAATGGAGCC
>CAZWQK010000013.1:0-13207 GCA_964635835.1 uncultured Pseudomonadales bacterium | reverse complement strand
TGGAGCCCGGGCGTAAGGGAGATGGCCGGTTTTGACCCAGAGCCGGGCGCCCTCGCTCTGTGCTCGGGCGCACATGCCTGCTCCCTCGGGCAATCGCAGCCAGTCGTTTGCTGACAGCTCTTGGTCGTCCACCAGCACGGATCCGCCAAGCACCAGCATCTCTAAGCCGCCGTTCCCGGGCAGCACCAGCGCGGCCTGTGCATATAGCTCATGATAGGTCACCCGCTCCCGTGGGTCCTGATGCAGCACTGCGGTGGCAACCCCATGCTCCGGTGCCCCAAGTTCACGGGTCATGTGTTTGCGCAGCTGCTGGCGGTCAGCCAGATCAAACTGCCAAAGCTTGACAAAAATCGTGCAGCCTTCAGCAGAGCTAGGGCGATGGCTGGTAGTTGGCGGATTTCGTACATAGGTGCCTGGGGGGTAATCGCCAGTCTCATCCTGGAATACGCCCGCCAAGACGATGAACTCCTCCCCGCCGGCGTGGGTGTGTGGTGAGAACTCGCTGCCCGGTGCATAGCGCACGATGCTTGTTGCCCTAGCTATCTCGTCGCCGATACGGTCAAGCATGCGGCGCTCCACCCCGGCCATGGGTGATGGACGCCAGGGCTCCTGATTCCAGCGCACCAAAACCCGAGCGCTAAAATCCGCGTTTATTTTCACTGGTGATCATCCTCATGTTCTCAAACCCGTCCCGACCTTGACCCGGCAGCACCGAGTAGTTGTACCGGTTCTGACCGTGGCTATACTCCGGCCATGATACCCGTAGATTTATTGATTCAGCCAAAGGCGTTAATCCCCAGCTTCCACGCCACCCCAGGGACCTCGGATCCGGCTAGCTGTCATTTCGACTGGGGCATCGTGATTAACCAAGGCCTCATCACCGCGGTGGATTCGCTTACGACCCTGCGCGCCGCATACCAGCCCGAGCAGGTGTTGGATCTGCCCCATCACTTAATCATACCGGGCTTGGTCAATGCCCAATCCCATGCCTTGAGCATCGCAGCTCGAGGACAAGTAGCCCAGACCAACGTTTTTGCCACCCCCCTAAATCCCCAAGAACATCCGGCCTCGGGCATGGCTGGGCAGCCGCTGTCGCCGGATGAGCTCATCGCTGCCGCACAGCTGGCCTTTGCGGAAATGCTGTTGGCAGGCACCACTACCTGTGCGGACATGTCTGCCTACCCAGAACACGTGGCCAAAGCAGCGGAAATTACCGGCATTCGCGCCCAGATCGGTGTACCGATCACAGAGCAATCCAATCCATGGGCCACCAGCGCCCAGGACGCTTTGGAGCGCGCCCTTGCCCTGCACGACAAATACGCCCGCAACCCCAACATCAGCGTTGCCCTGGGGCTGCCAGACCTGGCTCAGATTAGCACGGATATCTTGACCAAGGTGGGCATGTACGCCGAAGAGCTCAACCTTCAGGTGCAGACACTCCTGCACCCAACGCCAGGCCACGTGCTGGCCATTGAAGAGCGCCACGGCTGTGATGGCGTTAGGCTACTGGACAGCGCGGGTTTGCTGGGCCCTGCTCTGCAAGCTGTGCACGTGAACGTGGTGGACGATGATGCCATTGACCTGCTGCAGCGCTATCGCGTGGCGCTGGTGCGTTGTCAGCACCCCTTCAGCGGGCAAATGCGCCCGTGGGACTGGATGCAGCCAGACCAGCCCATTGGTCTGGGCACCGGCAGCCATGAGCTAAATTACTACGCCGACGCCTTTCACAGCGCCGGGCAACAGGGAACCCAAGGGTTACACCGAGCCACCCAGGGCAGCGCCGAAGTCATGGGCCTTGAGGGACTCGTTGGCAGCTTGGAGGTAGACAAACTGGCCGATGTCATCGCCTTAGATTTGCGGGTCTTAGATCCGCGAACGGACTCTGACCGTATCCAAGTGAACGTGCCGAGGCTGCTCACACGTGGACGAGCCAACCAAGCGGTGACTCACGTATGGGTTGGGGGATCCCTGCATATCGACAATCGCGAGCTGAGCTAGAGGCTGGGACTTGGCGTACTGTGGACGATGCTTCAAGTTGGCCGGTGTTTTAGCCTGCAACCGGTCCAGAACAGGGCATGCGAGGGGACAGGATATGGGACGCCTTTGCATCCTCAATACCTTTGGACTTGTAATTTTCCCGGTCAATGCTTTAACTGCGCCCCTGTAAACGGAGAAGCTCATGACCGCTGGCGAAAACGTCGATCCGGAAGAAATCCAAAAGTTTAATGATCTGGCCCACCGTTGGTGGGATACCGATGGCGACTTCAAACCGCTTCACGACATCAATCCCTGCCGGCTCAGCTACATCCAGGAAAAGGCCGACCTGACCGCGGGTCCGATTTTAGATATTGGCTGCGGCGGCGGCATCCTAGCCGAATCCATAGCGCGGCTGGGTTTTGCAACCACCGGTATTGATATGGCGGAGAAAGCCCTTGGGGTAGCCAAACTCCACGCTCTGGAGCACAGCGTGGACGTACGCTACGAAGCCAGCACCGCCGAGAATTTCGCTCTTACCCATGCCGAGGCGTTTGCCACGGTTACCTGCCTGGAAATGCTCGAACACGTTACCGATTATAGTGAAACCGTTAACGCCTGCGCTGAGCTTGCCCAGCCCGGCGGCGACCTATTTTTCTCCACCATTAACCGGGACCCGCGCGCCTATGTTTTGCTCATCCTGGGGGCCGAGTACGTGCTCAACATGCTGCCCCGTGGTACTCACGAATACAGTAAGTTCATCAAACCGTCGGAACTTGCCGCGGCCATTCGCGCGGCCGGGTTAGAGCTGCAAGAAATTCGCGGCATGAGCTACAACCCGCTCACGCGAAAAGCCGCTCTGACCAACAACACTCAGGCGAATTACATCGTACACGCGAAAAAACCTGCCGCCCGCTAACCCCTGCCCAGCCATACTGCTAATGGACCCGCATGAGCCAGACCCTTGTTGAACACCTAAGCCATTACCCTGAACTGGCCGAGCAGGCTGCCCAGTGGCAGTACCCGTTTTCCAGCACCGCGCTGACGGGCAAGACCATTCTAGTAACCGGTGCCGGCGACGGTTTGGGTGCCGCAACGGCGAAAACTTATGCAAGCTTCGGCGCCACAGTGATTTTGCTGGGCCGCACCCGCAGCAAGCTGGAAGCAGTCAGTGACTGGATTACCGCACGCACCGCGACCCAGCCCGTTATCGTGCCCTGCGATTTAGAAAAGCTGGACATGGAAACCGCGGGGAATTTGGCCGAGTCCATTGACGAAGCCTTCGGCAGCCTTGACGGCATCGTCCACCACGCCTCTCGGCTTGGGCCTAAGGGACCCATCGCCCACTACCCCATGGAGGAGTGGCAGCGCGTTATGCAGACCAACGTCAACGCCGTGTTCCTGCTCAACCACGCCCTGTTCGATTTGCTTGATGCCAGCACTCGGGCCTGCGTCATCCACACATCTTCCAGCGTGGGCCGAGCGGGCCGTGCCTACTGGGGCGCATACGCGGCGTCCAAATTCGCGCTGGAGGGTCTCAGCCAGGTTTTTGCCGACGAAACTGAGGTGGCGGGACGGATCAAAGTCTTCAGCGTGAACCCCGGCGGTACGCGAACGGCCATGCGCAAAGCCGCCTACCCCCTGGAGGACCCGGCCACCCTGCCGGCACCCGAGGCGCATATGGAGCTCTTCCTACTGCTGCTGCAGCCAATAGATAATCACGGCAATCGCGTGGAATTTGTCACCGGCCAGCAGCTCGACTGCCGGGACTGGGCGGACAACCTGCAGCTGCTCTAGCGGCTGGGTGTGTCCGACTTTTTATCCAGCTTTTTATTTAGCTTTTTATTCAACTGGGGGTACGGTATCAGGCAACTGGTCTTGGCCACTTTCGAGCGCTTGAGCTTTTGTGATGCCCCCCTGGGGAAGGCAAACCCGAGCATTTTGTACAGGGACTTCAGGTCGTCGTCGTGCATGGACGCCCAGTGACCGACAGTGAGCCAGGAGGGCAAAATGACTGGTCCATAGCGCACGCGCTTTAAGCGACTTACGGTGCAGCCAGCGCTATCAAATAGGCGGCGGACTTCCCGGTTACGGCCCTCAAGCAGGGCCACGTGGTACCAGAAATTCGACTCACTGCCGTTGTAGTAGCGCACATCGCTAAAGCGCATCTCGTCCCCGTCGATTTCCACGCCGGCTTTGAGCTGCTCGATTTCCGCGTCATCGAGTTTCTTGTTCACCCGCACTGCGTATTCACGGTCAAGGCCTGTTGAGGGGTGCATCATGCGGTGAGCCAAGGCCCCATCGTTGGTGACCAAAAGCAGCCCGGTAGTCTGAATGTCCAGCCGCCCAACGGTCACCCAGCGGCCGCCCTGAAGTCGCGGCAGCTGTTCGAAAATCGTGTTGCGGCCCTCAGGGTCGCGGCGGCTACACACTAGGCCCGCGGCCTTGTTTAACACCAACACCTGAGGCACCTGGACGCCGCCGGTTTCGATTACCGTGCCGTCTACTGCAATTTCGTCTTTGGGATCCACACGCTGGCCCAAATGGGCTAACTCACCGTTGACCTGCACCCGGCCCGCTGCGATCCACGCCTCTATCTGGCGGCGAGAGCCCCGCCCGCTGGCGGCGATGACTTTCTGCAGCTTTTGCGAGTCCCCCGCAGCAGATTTGGATCCTTGAGGTGCACTCATGAGGGTGGGTCATCGCCCTCGGCGGTATCGTCGACGCCGGCTGACGCCTGCTCTGTCGAATCTTGGGAACCCTGGCTGGCATCGGTGTTGTGCTGAGTATCCTGCTGGGCTTCTTGCTGGGCTTCTTGTTGAGCTTCCCCCTGAGCGTCTGCTTGGCCTTCCAGGTTCGCGCCGTCCTGGGCTACCAGGGTGGGCTCAATCATGGCCTTGATCTCCTCCATGGGCGGCAGTTCGTCCAGCTTGCTTAAATTAAAGTAGTCCAGGAACGCCCTGGTCGTGCCGTACATGGATGGCCGGCCCGGGGCCTCGCGCTGACCAACCACCTGAATCCAGTCCCGCTCCAGCAGTGTCCGCATGATGTTCTGGCTCACGCTGACGCCTCGCACTTGTTCGATGTCGCCCCGGGTTATCGGCTGTTTGTAGGCGACCAGGGCCAGGGTTTCCAACAGTGCCCGGGTGTATCGCGGCGGTTTTTCCTCCCACAAACGACTGACCCAGTGGCTCAGGTCCTGCCGAGTTTGATAGCGATAACCCGACGCCACCTTGCGCAAAGCAACACCGCGGGTGCCACAGGCTTCTTCCAGGCTCTGCAGCGCCTGGCGAATTTGTTTACGCCCCTCGCTCTCGCTGAGTTCGCCAACGCTGAACAGGCGGAACAAGTTATCAACGGTCAGGGGCCCTTCCGCGGCCAGCAGGGCCGCTTCAATAATCTGCTGGATTTGCCGCTCACTGAGCTCCTGTCCCGGCACGGGTAAATCCTCCCCCGCGGGCGCAGCTGGTTCAGCAGTTTCTGGGCCGAGGCTCGGGTCCTTGCTCCCAGCCGTGTCCTGATTGTCTGCGCTCATTAGCGGTTCTCCGGTACGGTTTGTGCGTCTGAGGGTTGGCCGGCGGTGTCTCCGTCATTCCCATTCTCCGCAGGCCCATGCGCATCCGCTGACGGCCCGCCGTATTGAATGTCAGCGCCCATGGTGTCGCGAATGCCCTGATGGGCATTTTTGCCCACACGCACGTGAATTGGCGCAAAAGGCTCTGCCTGCACGAAGTCCACCAAAGATTCTCGAATTAACTCCATGATGGCCAAAAACGTTACCACCACACCCAGCCGGCCCTCGGCGGCGGTGAAGAGTTCGTTGAAACCGATAAAGCCATCCCGCTGATTCACCCGGGTCAGAATGTCGCCCATGCGGTCTCGTACCGAGAGGGGCTCAAAGGTCACTTCGTGTTTGGTGAACAGTTCCGCCCGGCGCAGCACCTGGGATAAGGACAGCAGCACCTCGCGCAAATCCACATCGGGTTCGCCGTGCTGGCGCACTAACTTCGGCTTGCTGGCGGCAGCCACAAAAATATCCCGCTCTGTGCGCGGCAGCGCATTCAGGTCCTCGGCTGCGGTCTTGATCTGCTCATATTCCTGCAGCCGCCGGATCAATTCGGATCTAGGGTCCTCCTCGTCTTCAAATTCCTCCGGGCGCGGCAGCAGCATTCGCGACTTGATCTCGGCCAGCATGGCCGCCATCAGCAGATACTCGGCGGCCAGCTCCAGCTGCAAGGCCTGCATCAACTCGATATAGCTCATGTATTGCGCGGTAATCACCGACACCTGCACCTGCAGAATATCCAGATTTTGACGCCGGATTAGATAAAGCAGCAGATCCAGCGGCCCCTCAAAAGTCTCCAGGAACACCTCCAGCGCTTCCGGTGGGATGTATAGATCCTTTGGCAGCTGCTGAATTTCTTCCCCGGCGACCAGGGCAATGGTCTCCTGGTTTACCGCCCGGGCGGCACTGAGTTTCGTTGGCGTGTGGGCACTATCGACCATTGTGCGCTCCTCTCTGCCGGCAGCCTTTATCATTGCTGGAGCTTTGGTTCATCGCCCGCCTATCCCCACCGCTGCTTTGACTTCTTCCATGGTTTCGCGGGCGACCGCTCGGGCTTTTTCGGATCCTTCCTGGATTACGGCGTGCACCAGATCCGGGTCTTCCTCAAACTGCACCGCGCGCTGGCGAATAATCTCTTGCTCTGTGTTGATGGCGTCGGTCAGTGGCTGCTTGCAGTCCACGCAGCCAATGCCAGCGGTACGACAACCTTCTGTAGCCCAGCTCTTCACGTCGTCGTCGCTGTAAACCTGGTGCAGAGCGAACACCGGGCAATGATCTGGATTCCCCGGATCATTGCGCCGCACCCGCGCGGGATCTGTCTGCATGGTGCGAATTTTCTCGGTGACCTCCGCCGGCGTTTCACGCAGACCAATGGTGTTGTTGTAGGACTTGGACATCTTCTCACCGTCCAGGCCAGGCATTTTCGACTGTGCGGTCAGCAGGGATTGGGGTTCAGGCAAGATGATTCGGCCGCTGCCTTCCAGATAACCGAACAAACGTTCGGTGTCGCCGATGGACAAATTTTGCTGCTCTGCCAACAGTGCCCGGGCCCGCTCCAGGGCTTCGCCATCACCGCGCTCTTGATACTCCCGCCGCAGATCGGAGTAGAGCCGCGCCGCTTTCTTGCCCATTTTTTTCACCGCCGCCTCAGCCTGCTCCTCGAAGCCCGGTTCGCGGCCATACACGTGATTGAAGCGCCGAGCGATCTCCCGGGTTAGCTCGACGTGAGCGACCTGGTCTGCCCCCACCGGGACACGGCCCGCCCGATAAATCAGAATGTCCGCGGCCTGGAGTAGCGGATAACCGAGGAATCCATAGGTTGCCAGATCTCGATCATGCAGTTTTTGCTGCTGATCTTTATAGGAGGGCACCCGCTCCAGCCAGGCCAGCGGCGCGATCATGGACAGCATCAAATGCAGTTCCGCGTGTTCTGGCACTTTGCTCTGCACAAAGATGGTTGCCGCGCCAGGGTTCACCCCCGCCGCGAGCCAGTCCACCACGGTTTCGAAGGAGAACTGATCAATGGTTTCAGAGTGCTCGTAATTTGTTGTCAGCGCGTGGTAGTCAGCGACGAAAAAGAAACACTCGTACTCATGCTGCAACTGAACCCAATTGTTTAACACCCCATGCAGATGCCCAAGGTGGAGACGCCCGGTGGGACGCATTCCCGACACGACGCGTTGGTTAGAATCGTTGCTGCTCAATCAGACATCCTTGTTGTTGCTGGGCGCTTCAGTATAGAGCCTCAGCGAACACGATGGCAGACATTTCCATCCAAGAAGCCGGGGCAGACGGCCCCGGCCCAGCGACTGGGGCTGGGACTGGGACTGGGACGTGGCTATCAGGTCCAGGGCTTGAGCTAACGAAGCTCGCCCAGACCTTGGCGGGCGATGTAGGGTTCTTCGTCGGTAAAATCCACGATGGTGGACATTTCCTGCAGGCCCTGGCCCACGTCTAACATCATGCCTACCTGTTTACCCAGACGCTCTCGGATTTCATCGGCGTCCCACAGCGGCCCTTCGTCTTCGGCGGCGTCGGCCGCTCGCAAGGTCGTTGTCAGCAACGGCTCACCCATGGCTTCCAGCAGCCCGTGTGCCACCGCGTGTTCCGGCACCCGCAGGCCTATGGTTTTTTTCTTTGGGTGCACAAGGCGCTTTGGCACATCCTTAGTTGCGGGCAGCACGAAGGTAAAGGGCCCCGGGGTATTGCGCTTAATGATGCGGTAAGCGGCGTTGCCCACGCGGGCATACTGGCCTAATTCGCTTAAGTCGCGGCAAATCAGCGTGAACTGATGCTCCTTGGGCAACCTGCGCAGGGTGGTTAACCGATCTAAAGCATTTTTGTCGCCGATATGACAGGCGATGGCGTAGCTGGTTTCTGTGGGATAAATCACCAGCTCGCCTGCCTGCAGCGTTTTAGCCGCAAGCGCCAGCAGGCGCTGCTGAGGGTGGGTGGGATGTACGTCTAAACGCTGCACGGTAACTCCTGACGGTTCACTGGGAGTATCCAGCAAGCCAAAACCCGCTGGATTGCTGTTTTGTGAGCTAGGCTATCCCAAATCCGCTGCAGGCGACATTTTGTTGGCCCAATCCGTGATGGCTGCGCTATTCTGCGCCCCTCCAGGGATGCACTCAGCCATGGGCTTTACCCCATGAAATGAGCGCCTTGTCATAAGCGCGTCAAAATAGGCGCATTGGCAAATCACCACCAGCGATTCATACAACCTCGGTTATCACATGCAACAATTTCTCGAATACTTTGCCGTCATCGCCTTTGTCGCCGTTTATTTCCTGACCAAGGACGTCTTCTTGGCCACAGCGGTATTGCTGGTGGCCATTACCGCGCAAGTTGCCTTTTATAAGGTGACGAAGCGCCCGCTAAGCAACGAACTCAAGGTCACGTTTTGGGTCAGCCTGGTATTGGGGGGTATGACCTTAGTGCTGCGTGACGAAACGTTCATCCAGTGGAAACCGAGCATCGTCAGTTGGGCTATCGCCCTGGGACTGGCCGGCGCGCAGTTTTTTGCCAGGCTGTCGCTGCTGAAGAAGATGATGGGTGCGGCGATGGACCTTGACGACCTGATCTGGCGCAACCTGACCTATGGCTGGGCCGCGGGCTTCGGGCTGTCTGGCGTCATCAATCTTTGGGTGGTGAACAATTTTTCCATGGACGCTTGGGTAACCTTCAAGCTGTTTGGCCTGCTCGGGCTGAATCTGCTGTACGTGCTGATTATGGTGGCGTACCTGGTGAGCATCGGTGCGCTGAAAGAAACCGCCGAGGCTGAGCAAGCCTCCGGCTCCACCGCAAACTCTGGCTCCAACAGTGACCCCGCACCATGATTACTCTTAGCGTCAACCTGAACAAAATCGCCCTGCTGCGAAACTCCCGGGAAGGGGACCGGCCCAGCGTGCTGGACGCGGCCCGCCAGGCCATTGCAGAAGGCGCCATGGGCATTACGGTGCACCCCCGGCCAGACCAGCGTCACATCCGTCCTGATGATGTTTACGCCCTGGCCGAGCTGCTCGCCCGGGAGCACCCCAACATCGAATTCAACATCGAAGGCAATCCCTTTGCCGGGCCAACCGATCGGGGTTATCCGGGGTTTGCTCACCTGGTGGAAGCAACCAAGCCTCACCAGGTCACTCTGGTCCCGGACAGCGACGACCAGCTCACGTCGGATCACGGCTGGGATCTCGGCAGACCCCAACCGGCCCTTGAAGAGCAAATTCAGAAATTTTCCACCCTCGGCTGTCGCGTAAGTTTGTTTATGGATCCCGCCATCGAACAAATGGCCACCGCGCGGGCGCTGGGCGCTCATCGCATCGAGTTCTACACCGGCCCCTACGCAGAAGTGTTCTGGGCAAAAGGCCCGGAAGCTGCACAAACCCAAGCCTGCTTCGCCCAGTTCTGTGCTGCCGCCGACGCCGCGGCCGAAGCGGGTCTGGGCATCAATGCCGGCCATGACCTGGATCAAGAGAACCTGCCCCTGTTTGCGTCGCTGCCTGGTCTGCAGGAAGTATCCATTGGTCACGCCATCATGTGCGAGGCGCTGCAGGCCGGTTATGGCCCAACCATCAGGCGCTACGTGGAGATTCTGCGCCCATGAACCCCAGGCGTTTGCTTTGTTTGAGCGGGATGCTGCTTTGCGCAGCCGCCTTGATGCCAGCTCATGGGCATGCCAACCAGCGGGCCTATACGGACAACCCCAGGGCGCTCATAGAGACCACCGAAGGCTCCATTGAGCTGGAGCTACTGCCCAAATTTGCCCCCAAGCATGTAGACAATTTCCTTAATCTGGTGGAGGCCAAGTTTTACTCCGGTCTGATTTTTCACCGGGTTATCCCCAACTTCATGATTCAAACAGGTGGTTACGAGGTTGGCCTGAACTACCGCGAGCACGGCGGCATCAGCGTTGCCAATGAATCCTTTCACGGACTGCGCAACAAGCGCGGCAGCGTGGCGGCAGCCCGGCTGGATAATCCTGACTCGGCCAACACCCAATTCTTCATTAACGTCAATAACAACCCCCATCTGGATGCCCAGCCCGGACAGCCCGGCTATACCGTATTCGGCCGCGTCATCGACGGTTTTGACACCATCGAGCGGATCGAGCTCACCGACACCAACCTGCAAAAGGGCATGGCCGGTGTGCCAGAGCAGCCTATTATCATCAGTTCGGTTACCGTGCTGAATCCGGACGCCATTACCAAGCAGACACCCTAGACCCCCTGCAATCTTGGGTGGACTGCCGACGATTCCTTTGGCGATTGCCAGACCCGTCAGCACTCGCCACCGGATTTCATGTAGAATGCCGGTTTTTTTAAGGCACCCCTCTACCCATGCGAACCTTCATCATCGCTCTGGCCAGCGCTCTTTTGCTGGCATTTATCGTGATTCAACTCAACGTTTTGCTGTTTGCCGATGACCAGCTGACCCTCCAGCACCACCTGTCGCTGCTCATCATGGTCACCATTGCCCTGGTCATTAACGGCCTCTTCAACGCGCGCTTGGCTCTGCGCAATGCGCCAACCCGAGGCCGCGGTCGCGGCAAAGGTCGCGACGAGCGACGGGGCGAGCGCCGTCAGGACAAAAAGCGCGGCAACGCCGATCGCGGCGAGCGTTCCAACCGGGAGGACAAGACCTCGAAGGAGCGCCGAAGATCCGGCAAAAAAGCAGATCGGCCAGATCGGCCAGATCGAAAGGACAGCGCCGGCGCCACTGCAAATAACAGCCAAAGCAAGGGCGCAGAGCGTGACAAGCCAGCAGATCCCGTGCCTGAGCCGGCACCGGCAGACGCCGAACGCGGCAGCGTTAAGTGGTTTAACCGCACCAAGGGTTACGGTTTTATCGTTCGCGCCTCCGGCGAAGAAATCTTCGTGCACCAGCGCTGCGTGGTTCCCCAAGGTGAGGGGCAGCGGGGCGTGCTGCGCGATGGCCAAGCGGTTTCCTTCGTCGTTGTTGAACACGACAAGGGCGTCCAGGCCGATCGCGTCACCATCGTCGAAGATTAAAAGCCAGCCCGAGCGAGCATCATCATGAACATTCGCTCACTGCTCTCTGAGCGCATAGAAGCCGCGTTTCGTGAGCTTGGCTTAGCCGGTGACGCGTTGCTACAGACCGCTAGCCGCCCGGAATTTGGCGACTACCAGTGCAATGGCATCATGGCGGCGGCCAAGCGCCAAGGCGCGAACCCCCGAGAAGTTGCCCAGCAGGTGATCGACACCGTCGACCTGCAGGGTATCGCCCAAGACCTCAGCATCGCTGGCCCCGGCTTCATCAATATCACTCTGGCTCCAGAATTCGTCGCCCAGGCCAGCACCCAACCGAAGCCCACCGCTAATCCTCTGTGCGTTGTCGTGGACTATTCCGGGCCGAACCTGGCCAAGGAGATGCACGTTGGGCATTTGCGCAGCACCATTATTGGTGACTGCGTGGCCAGGGTGCTGGAGGCGTTGGGGCACCGGGTGATTCGCCAGAATCATGTAGGCGATTGGGGCACCCAGTTCGGCATGC
Organism: uncultured Pseudomonadales bacterium; assembly: GCA_964635835.1. Classification (GTDB taxonomy): domain Bacteria; phylum Pseudomonadota; class Gammaproteobacteria; order Pseudomonadales; family Azotimanducaceae; genus UBA4421. The sequence continues at coordinate 1,155 of CAZWQK010000013.1, read as the reverse complement.
TGCTCACCTACATGGGCGAGACTGGCGTGGACTCAGATTCGCTGGCGGATCTAGAGCAATTTTATCGCTCCGCGAAACAGCGTTTTGATGACGACCAGGCGTTTCAGGATCGCAGTCGCCGGGCGGTTGTGGAGCTGCAGTCCGGGGACGCTGCCATGTTGGTGCAGTGGCAAAAGTTCATCGACGTTTCCATGTCGCACTGCCAGGAGCTCTACGATCGACTGGGCATCGCGCTGAGTGATGCCGATATGGACGGCGAAAGCTCCTACAACGACGACCTGAAAAACACCGTGGACTTTATCGCCGGCCAGGGCTTACTCACGGAATCCGATGGCGCCCAATGCGTTTTTCTCGACGAATTCAAAAGCAAGAACGGCGACCCACTGCCGGTGATCGTGCAAAAGTCAGACGGTGGATTTCTCTACTCCACCTCGGACCTTGCCTGCCTGCGTCGGCGTATTGGTGAGTTTAAGGCGGACCGCGTGCTGTATTTTGTGGACGCCAGACAAGCCCTGCACTTCAAGCAGGTGTTTGCCGTTGCCCGGGCCGCAGGCATCAGCAACGACGGCGTGGACCTGGTACACATGCCCTTTGGCACCATGCTGGGCAAGGACAACAAACCCTTCAAAACCCGACAAGGGGAAGTGGTGAAGCTGGCAGAACTGCTGGACGAAGCCGTTAACCGCGCCCAGCAGTTGCTCATGGACCGGGACGTTCAGGGCAAAAATCCGGACATCGACGATGCAGAGCTGACCAGGCTCGCCCAGATCATCGGCATTGGCGCAGTGAAGTACGCAGACCTATCGAAAAACCGCACCAGCGATTACGTCTTTGACTGGGATCAAATGCTCAGCTTTGACGGCAACACCGCCCCTTACCTGCAATACGCCTACAGCCGCACCCGCAGCATTTTTAGTCGGGGCAATGTTGACCCTGAAGCACTGACCGCTCCGGTGATCAGCGTGGATGAGCCCGAGCGCCGCCTGGCCGTGGCCATCGCAGGCTATCAAGACCTGCTGGAGCAAGTCGCCCAGGACGGCTACCCACATCAGCTGTGCGCCTATTTGTACGATCTTGCTGGCCGCTTTGCACAGTTTTACGAGCAATGTCCGATACTCACCAGCGACGACGAGACCAGGGTGCGGCGCCTGACCC
>CAZWQK010000012.1:0-14009 GCA_964635835.1 uncultured Pseudomonadales bacterium | reverse complement strand
ACGTTCATCAGCCATGGGGGTTCCTTCAGTTATGCGGGGCGCTTCTACCCCAAGGATTTGAACAGCACTTTAGAGCCGCGCTGCCAGTTGTAAAGAGATTGTTTGGTTTGCGGCAGCTCTGCAACGTCACCGTCCCGAAAGCCTCGCTCGACAAACCAATCCTGTGTTTGCGTAGTCAAAACAAAGAGCTGATTGGCGCCCAGGTTTTTTGCCGCCTGCTCCGCTGCGGCTAGCAGATTGCCGCCAATGGCTACTCCGGCGTGTCCGCGTTGATACAGCTCGCTAACGGCAACGCAGGCTAATTCCGCATAGTCGCCGTCGGGATAGACCGCGCAGCAGCCAACAATGACGCCGTCGACTTCCGCCACCAAGAATTGGGTGATTTCCTGCTCCAGCCGGTCTCGGGAGCGGCGCACGAGGACGCCGCTTTCCTCTAGCGGACGGATGATCTCGACGATATCGCCCACATCGTTCAGCCCCGCAGCGCGCACCGGCAGAGCGCGTTCCTCTACGACTTGGGTGCCAACACCATCGGCGGTAAACAGTTCCTGCAGCAGGCCGCCGTCAGTGGCAAAGGAAACCTGATGGGCTTTGGTTACGCCGGCGCGCACGGCTCTTGCCATGGCGGTAAAGCGCAGAGCCGTGGTCTGTGACATATTGTCTAAGTGCTGCTCTAACGAGCTGGGCGTGACCGTGCCCTCTCTGACTCCGTCCCGAGAGGCAAGGTGCGCTGGTGCGTCGAAGAAAATGACTTTATCCGCCTGCAGGCCGATGCTGAGGTCTGCGGCCAGCTCCTCTGCAGCAAGGTTGAACCCCTGGCCAGAGCTGGAGAATCCAAGCGGCGACTGCAGCACGATGTTGTCGGCGTCGAGGAGGACGCTGATTCGCTGTGCTTCCAAGCTTCGCAGCTGGCCTGTCAGCAGGTGGTCTACGCCGTCGATCACGCCCAGGGGTTTAGCGGTAACGAAGTTGCCAGAAACCACGCTGACGTTCACGTTGTGCAGAGGCGTGTTGGGCAAGCCCGTGGAAAACAAAGCCTCCAGCTGGCTGCGCAGCAAACCGTATACCCCGGTGACGGTATTCATGTCGTCGGGTTCGGTGATGCGCCGGTTGTTGTGGGTAGTAGAGCCTGGGAGCGCAGCGTCAAGCTGAGGACGACCACCGTGAACGATAACCAGCCGCACGCCCAGCACATGCAGCAGTGCCAGGTCGTGAACAATATTGGTGCGGTTGCCATGAGCCAGCGCGTCACCGCCGAGAAAAACCACAAACGTTTTTCCTCGATGAGCGCTGATGTACGGCGTCGAACCCCGAAACCATTGAGAGTAGTCGTTCGTTTCCATAGTTAGGCCAAACAAAAGCGCTGGATGACAGCGCGAAGGGTGTTGGTGGCGGGTTCCAGTTGATCCTTGCTCAAGTACTCATTGGGCTGATGGGCCTGATCAATGCTGCCCGGCCCCCAGACCACGGTTTCCATGCCAAGGGTCTGCATAAAATGCGCCTCGGTGCCAAAGGCAACGGTGCCAGGTGGGTTGCCGCTAAGGCTACTTAACGCCTGCACTAGCGTGCCGCTGGGATCTGTTTGAAAAGGTGGAATCGGCGGATAGGCCGTTTTCAGACTCAGGCTGACACCGCGATGCTCTACCACTTTGTGGATACGTCGCTCTAATTCGTCATGCAGCGCGGCAGAATCCATACCCGGCAGCAATCGCAAATCGATTTGCAGTTCCGCATGACCGCAGATGCGGTTGGGATTGTCGCCAGCGCGCATGCAGCCAAGGTTCATGGTTGGCACATGAACGGCAAAGGCTTGGTTTTGTTGGCCCGCAGCCAGCTCTTCGCGCATGGTGATTAGCTCGCTCATGACTGCATGCATAGCGTCCAAGGCATTGGCACCCAGACCAGGGTCTGATGAATGGCCCGACGCGCCCTCAATGTTGATGGTCATCATGCTGATGCCTTTGTGGGCGTATACGGGCTGCATGGCCGTGGGTTCACCAATGATTGCGTAATCGGCCTTGGGCTTGCCGGATTCCAGCAGATAGCGCCCACCGGCCATAGACGACTCTTCATCTGACGTTGCCACGATGGTCAATGGTGCGCTGAGCTGGCGCTTGCTAAAGGTGGCCGCTGCCTCTAGGGCGACCGGGAAAAAGCCCTTCATGTCGCAGCTGCCCAGGCCATAAAAGCGATCCTGATGATCCTTGAGGGTAAACGGGTCGCTGTCCCATAGCGCCTCATCAAAAGGCACTGTGTCCGTGTGGCCTGCCAGCACCAGGCCGCCCATGCCGTCGTTAACGTTGGCGCCAAGGGTGGCAATCAAATTGGCCTTATCTGGCCGATCGGGAAGCGGCATGATTTCGGCCTGGAATCCCAAGTCCTCCAGCCAATTGGCCAGGTGCTCAATCACGCGCAGGTTGCTGCGGTCGATGTCCGGCGAAGTTGAGCTAACCGAAGGCTCTGCGATCAGCCGGGTCAACATCTGGTGAAAAGTGGGCAGCAAGGGAATGTCCTAGAAATCCAATGTGGCTATTCTATGCCTAACCCTTGCGGTAAAACGAGTCCTCGCCTGGGGGCCGGGTTTTGAAACGACGGTGCATCCAAAGGTATTGGTCCGGATACTGCCGCAGGGATTTTTCCAGTTCGGTATTTAGCCGAGTGGCGTCCTCGATTACGTCACCCTCGGCAAAATTTTCCAGTACGGGGCCAAAGCGCAAAATCCAGGTTCGCGTTGGGATATCTCGAATTTGATGCAGCATCAAAACCGGTGATTGGTTGCGCTCTGCCAGTCTCGAGGTCACCGTGATTGTGGCGGCAGGGATGCCAAAGAAAGGCACAAAAGATGAGTGTCTTGGCCCGTAATCCTGATCTGCCGCGTACCAAATCGCGCGGCCTTTTTTTAAGCGACTGATGATCTGTCGCATGTCACTGCGTTCCACCACACCGTCGAAGTAGTGCTGCCGCCCGCGGGTTTGCAGCCATTCCCACACTGGGTGCTTGTTGCGTCGATACATCACATCGACGAAGCCGACGTTGGCAAGAAACTGGCCGCTGATGTCGATGGCCGTGTAGTGGGCACCCACCAACAAAACCCCGCGCCCTTGCGCGTGAGCGGCTTGCAGGTGCTCAAGACCCTCTACCCGAAAATGCTTGGACAGATCCCGCTTGGGGTTCAGCCAAGACAGCGCGGTCTCAACGATGCCAATGCCAGAATGGGTGAAGTTGCTCCGCACCAACTGCCGCTGGGCTCGGTCATCCAGATCCGGGAAACAGCGAGCGATGTTAACTTCGGTAATGTGCCGGCGCGACCGCGCAATATGCAAGGCCAGATACCCGATTACTCTGCCGAGGGCGAAGATCCAGGGCATAGGCAATCTGGCGATTACCCACAGCAAAGCCGCAACAAGCCAGACTGGCCAGTAAGCAGGCTTAAGGAACGTGGGCCGCTGGAGGTGGGGTTTCTGCATCGACGGATAGTAGCGGTTTTATCCACCTTGCGCGAAACCTCACAGAGGCTTCCAGCGCTCTGCTACCATAGCGCGCCAGTAAGAGAGGTGTGTGTGCTGCAATCCATTTTGAATAGTGTTCAAGCGTTATCACCGAAAGACGGGCACATCCTGATGGTCGGTGATCTGTGGATTTGTCGGCAGGACTGGGAGGATTCTGACAGGGATTTATTCAACCAATGCCCCGCCGCCCTCTTGGCTCTCCGGGCTGCCGAGCAAGGACACTCCGTGACCTTTGTGGGTTTCGTGGGCGATGACGCGCTGGCGGATGCCGTTGACGCAACGTTTGCTGCAGCGGGTGTGGCTGGGGATTTACTGCACATCAAACACTGGACCACCTTTACCGACGCGGCGCTGGAAATACCGACGGACCCACCCGCCAAAGATGCCAACGGTCGCAGCGTCAGGCGGCATAAAGATGAGCGCGCGCTGCCTATTGACGGTATGAGCGAGTATCAGTCCCACCTGCAAAACCGCGCCGAGCGCTATTTGCGCAATGCAGCAGCCTTGGTCATTGCGGACTTTGGTCTGGGCAGCGTCGCGGAACCCAGGGCGTTAGCCTATGTGGCAGACCAGCAAAACAAACCTTGTCTGGCCATGCTGGGGCGTTTGGCTCCAGCGGGAAAATACCGGGGGCTGCAGGTTCGCCAGAACGCTAGGGACGACAACCCGCAAGCAGTGGTGGAAGACGTGATGAGTAAGCTGAAGGACCGGGTTATATGAGGGCACCCGGATACTTTGGTCTCTGGATCTATCGAATCCTGCTGGCGCTAGCTCTGCCGGTGGTGGCGCTGCGTTTGCTGTGGCGGGGTCAGATGGAGGAGGCGTATCAATCTCGTTGGCGCGAGCGGTTTGGTTTTTACGACGCCACGATAACCGAGAGGCCGATTTGGTTTCACACCGTGTCTGCAGGGGAATCAATTGCTGCAGCGCCGACGATCCGCGCCATTGCGGACGCGTTTTCTCAGGGTGAGTCGTCAATGCCGTTCTTGGTGACAACGATGACACCTACCGGCAGCGCACAAGTCGCCTCATTGCTGGGCGATGTGGTGGAGCATTGCTACGCGCCCTACGACTTCACTTTCGCAGTGCGAAGGTTTTTGGGTCATATTAAACCGCGAGCGTTGGTGCTAATGGAAACTGAGATTTGGCCCAACCTGTTGCTGGAGGCTAAGGCTCTAGGCATCCCAATCATTCTTATGAACGCGCGTATGTCGGCAAAATCGGCGCTGGGGTATCAGCGTATCGACTGGCTGGCCGGCCCCGTGTTTCAGACGTTGGACCTGGTGGCCTGCCAGACCCCTGAGCACGTTCAGCGTTTTGCGAATTTGGGGGTTAGTGGCGACCGTCTGCATTTGGTCGGCAATGTAAAATACGACCTCAAAGTGGACGCAGACATCGGCGAACGCGCTCAGATTCAGCGCCAGCGTCTCGGTATGGACGGACGACGATGCTGGATTGCCGCCTCTACCCATGCCGGTGAAGAGGAGCAAGTACTGCGCGCGCACCTGCAAGCCAGTAAGCACATTCCCAACCTCACTTTGATCTTAGCCCCCAGACACCCCCATCGAGCCGCCGAGCTAGAGTCTTTGCTAGATCGAATAACCGCCCAGCTTGGCGGAGACTGGTGCCTGTACAGCGAGTTCTTCGTATCTGGCGGTTCCGGAGGTTCCCGACCCTGGAGCATCATATTGGTTGATCAAATGGGTGTCCTCATGCCTCTTTATAGAATGGCGGAGGTCGCCTTCGTTGGCGGCACCTTGGTGCCGAGAGGCGGTCACAATCCCATCGAGCCGGCGAGCTTGCGAACTCCGATCATAGCCGGGCCTCACAACTTCAATTTTTTGCAGGTGTATACCGATTTAAACGCTGCGGGGGCCTTCAGGCAGGTCACCACAGAAACCTTCAGCACCATTTTGTTGGAGCTTATTAACGATGGCGCAAAGCGTCAGCAAATGGGTGCAGCGGGGGGTGCGGTAGTGCAGGCCAACAAAGGCGCTACCCAGCGAGGAGTTGATCTGATTGCGCCGCTCCTGGACGCGGCGCGTTAGCCCTCGGTTCAATCAGTTGGCGGCTCTTTGCATGGAAACCACCCGAATCACCGGGTTAGCCGAGTCCATGAAGCTGTTCATTTCTTCCAGGTCGGCAGGGCTTAGCAAGCCCGTTTGCTGCTTCAGTCGGAGCAGGTTGATCAGGTAGGTGTAGCGCGAGTCCGCGTAGGCGAACTGAGCGTCGTAGAGCCGCTGCTGGGCCTGCAGTACATCGACTATGTTGCGTGTGCCCACCTCGTAACCGGTTTGGGTAGCTTCCAGGGCTGACTGGGACGAGCGAATCGCCTTGAGACGGGCCTGCACCCGGGCCACATCCGTTGACACGGATTTAAAGAGGTTGCGGGTATTTCGCACCACTGTGCGCTGCTGCTCCAGCAGCAGCTCCTTGGCCTGCTCGACCCTGGCGGAACTTTCGCGTACCCGAGAGGTGGTTCGCCCGCCCTGAAACACGGGTATGGTCATTTGCAGGCCATAAATCGTGGTCTCGCTCTCGTCCGGGCTAAAATTACGGTTTAGAGCATTTAGAGGGTTGCCGCTGTTATTTCTGCTGTGGGTAACCGTGGCGTCCACAGTGGGCAGGTGATCGGCCAGTCGCGCTTTCTTGTCACTGCGCGAGGCGTTAAGTTGCTCCATGGCCGCCTGAATGCCCAGATTGGTGGCCAGCGCCGCGTTGACCCAAGCCTCCTCATCCATGGGGTCGGGGTTAACTACGGGCAGGTTGCCAGACAGGGTTGCCAGTTCCTCGTAGTCCCGCCCGGTCAACGTCCTAAGGGTTTCAAAACTGATGTAGTGGTTGGTCTCGGCCTGAATCTGCCGCACCAGGGCCGCGTCGAAAGCGGCCTGGGATTCCAGTACGTCGGTGATGGCGAGCAGGCCCACATCGAAGCGCTGCTGCACCTGCTCCAGCTGGCGTTTGACCGCGGTGACCTCGGCATTGGTGGTGTCCAGTCGATCTCGTGTTCGCAGGATGTTCAGATAGGCATCCGCCACGCGGACGATCAAATCCTGTTCCCGTGCTTCTAAGGCATAGGACGATGCGGCAACAAAAGCCTTGGCGCTGCCGTAGCCAAACCAACGGGACAGGTTCACCACCGGCTGGCGCAGTTGGGCGTTCCAGCTGTTGTCGTTGTAGCCATCCTCTAACACCTGACTCTCAGGGCCGCTATATCCCGGCAGTTTGGTTTCGGTTTTCGAGGTGCTGGCACTGGCCACAACCGATGGCAGCAGCATTGCCCGAGCCTGAGGCACGCGTTCCCGATCTGCGCGATAGGATGCCCGGGCTGCACTTACTGAGGCATCGTTATCTTTGGCTGCAACGAAGACGTCGACCAAATCCTCTGCATGAACGGGTGACATGGCCAACGCCGCAAGGGCGGCGATCACGAACACGTGACCGGCAGAGACGAGGATTGATTGGATCATTCAAGGTTTCCTATCTGCACCCGCTAGGCTGGGTGTTTTTCGTTGTGGGGCGAGGGTTGATTATGCCTTTGTTGACGGTGCAAGTAACGTGAAGTCCTGTGGGTTTCAATGGTGCTGTCCCGGGCTGCTTGCAGCAATTGACTCATGACACCAACGCGCTGGGCTAGGTATAGTAGCGGCCGCCGTAAACAGGAAATCGTGAGTGTCAGATAAGCGCCCAGAAACAGATGCCGATATTCTTAGCCGCTCGACGGAGCTGAGCTACGACTTTGCCACCGGGGCACAGCAGCCCGGGCGGCGCTATCACCATGATTTGGTCGGTCACATGGCCGAGTGCGACACCAACTTTCAGCGTCTGATGCAGCTTTTCCCCACCATGCGTGACGAGGATTTTAGCTGTGTAATGCTGCTTCCTGGCGCGTCCGGCACGAGGGTTGAACTGACCGTACTGGAGCGAGGACCCTATACTACCCTGCTGCAGTTGGCTCAGGTGCCCAAACAGGATTGGGGCAGCAGCCCGAACATGCGCATTCAGCTGTACCACGACGCCAAGAGTGCTGAAGTGGTGGCTTACCAGCACCAGTCCCGTTTCCATGGCGCCTACGAATATCCCAACAAGCGCATGCGCGCTCGTGATGAAAAAGAACAGCTCAATCGCTTCCTTGGTGAGTACCTGTCGCTGTGTCTTGCAGTGGGTATGAGCCCGGATCCGGTGAACTTGCCAATGTTGAGCAGCGCTGCAAAGCCGCTGAGTGATGAGTCTGGCAACAAGGCGTCATAGCACCCAGTGCCAGCAACCCTGCTACACATCACAGACTGTCACCTGGTTCCGCTAGGCGAGGAACTTCAAGACACCGACACCAACGCCACCTTAACCGAGGTTTTGGCTCAAGCGATGAGCGAGTACAGCCCCCATGCGGTGATTGCCACCGGTGATCTTGTCCATTCGGGTGGTGAAAAAGTGTATCGCCAGTTTATGACCACGTTGGCGGCTGCCAGCACTGCGCCGCTGTTATGTACTCCAGGCAACCACGACCTGCTGACGCCGATGCTGGCGGCGGGACTGCCCATGGCGCCGTTGCAAGTGGGTGCGTGGTCGATTTTGGGCTTAGATTCTCACGTTGACGATGAGCCCAGGGCCCGGGTGGATGAAACGCGGCGCCGCGCGTTGACGGCCTGCTGGCAGCAACAGCACACGGCTTTTGCTCTGCTGGCCACACATCATCCGTTGCTCTCCATAGGTGCACCCTGGCTGGACAAAGATCGCATCGAGTCGCCGGAGTCCTTGCTGGACGGTTTGCTTGAACAGTCAGCTCCGCGGTTTGGCGGCGCGATTTTTGGCCACGCCCACCAGGAGATAAACGCCCATTATCGTGGTGTCCCACTGCTGGGAACACCCTCCACCGCTTTTCAGTTTGCGCCGCGCAGCGAAACCTTCACCATGGGCAGCAAGCGGCCGGCCTATCGCTGGTTGTTCCTGCACGATGACGGCTCGGTCACCAGTCAGGTGCGCTGGCTTGGCGCAACCCACTCTCAATCCTCGTTAACCTAGGTCTTCAGGCATATGGCAGAAAAATCCTATTCAGCGGAATCCTTGCAGGTCCTCTCCGGCCTGGAGCCGGTGCGCCGCCGGCCAGGAATGTATACCGACACCACCCGGCCAAACCACTTAGTGCAAGAGGTGGTCGATAACAGCGTCGATGAGGCAATCGCCGGTCACGCCCGGGAAATTGAGGTTTGCATTAACGCCGATGGCTCCATCGAAGTGATTGATGACGGGCGCGGCATGCCCGTGGACATTCACCCGGAACACAAAGTGTCTGGGGTTGAGCTCATTCTTACCCGTCTGCACGCCGGCGGTAAATTCGATAACGAGAACTATAACTTCTCCGGCGGCCTGCACGGTGTTGGGGTGTCCGTGGTGAATGCGCTGTCTGAATTTTTAGAGGTGGAGGTCAAGCGCGACGGCAACCTGTACCGGCAGCGCTACGAATATGGCGAACCGGTGACCGCCCTTGAACCCGTGGACACCGTGGGCAAGCGCAACACCGGCACCAGAGTGTGCTTTCTGCCCGAGGCCAAGTATTTTGACACCGCGGCGCTGGCCATGGGCCGACTGCGACATTTGCTTCGCGCCAAGGCAGTGCTGTGCCCCGGCCTGCGTATGAGTTTGTCTGTGGAGGCCAAGCCAGAGGAGAACGAGAGCTGGCTTTACGAAGATGGCCTGCGGCAATACTTGGAAGCCGCCGTCGGCGATGCGGAGTGTGTTCCCCAGGCCACGATCATGCATCAGGCTAAGGGTAACGCCGAGGCGGTGGAATACGCCCTGAAATGGGTGGCCGATGGTTCCGCGCCCATCAACGAAAGCTATGTAAACCTGATACCAACTGCCCAGGGCGGTACTCACGTTAACGGTTTGCGCTCGGGTTTGATCGACGCCCTCAAAGAGTTTTGCGAATTCCGCGACTTACTGCCTCGCGGCGTAAAAATCACTGGCGACGACATATGGGAGCAGTGCAGCTACGTCCTGAGCGTCAAGCTGCTGGATCCCCAGTTTGCGGGACAAACCAAGGAGCGTCTGTCGTCACGTCAATCAGCGGTGTTCGTGTCTGGGGTGGCGAAAGACGCATTCAGTCTTTGGCTAAATGAGCACGCCAGCGAAGGCGAAAAAATCGCTGAGATGGCCATTGGCAATGCTCAACGACGCTTAAATGCGGCAAAAAAAGTCGCGCGCAAACGGGTTACGTCGGGTCCGGCGCTACCGGGCAAGCTGGCTGATTGTTCTGGCCAGGACGCCAGCCGGGCGGAGCTGTTTTTGGTGGAGGGCGACTCCGCCGGAGGCTCGGCCAAACAGGCGCGAGACCGCGAGTTCCAGGCCATCATGCCCCTGCGCGGGAAAATTCTGAACACCTGGGAAGTGGACGCCAATCAGGTGCTGGCTTCCCAGGAAGTGCACGATATAGCCCTGGCTATTGGCGTGGATCCCGCCAGCGAAGATCTTGCCGGGCTCCGCTACCACAAGGTGTGCATTTTGGCAGACGCGGACTCAGACGGCCTGCACATAGCGACCTTGTTGTGCGCTTTGTTCGTGAAACACTTTCGCGCCTTGGTCAACGCCGGCCACGTCTATGTCGCCATGCCGCCCCTGTACCGCATCGACGTAGGGAAAGAAGTCTTTTACGCCTTGGATGAGGCGGAAAAAGACGCGGTGCTTACCCGGGTAGCTGAGGAAAAGAAACGCGCAACCCCGTCGGTTCAGCGCTTTAAAGGCTTAGGGGAAATGAATCCGGCCCAATTGCGTGAAACCACCATCTATCCGGACACCCGGCGCCTGGTGCGGCTCACCGCAGACCAGGGCCGAAAAACCGATGACATGATGGACATGCTGTTGGCCAAGAAGCGCGCACCTGATCGTCGCGCCTGGCTGGAAAAGAAGGGCGACCAGGCGGTTTTGGACTAACCGCTGCTGAGCCGCACTAACCCGACAAATTGAACGAAGAACGAGACAGGCATATTTCCTATGGATGACGAAATCCAATCCTCACCCGCCCCAGGCGATTCCTCAGAGTCAATGTCGCTGGCCGCCTATACCGAGCGGGCCTACCTGGACTATTCCATGTACGTCATTAATGACCGGGCCCTGCCTCACATAGCCGATGGCCTCAAGCCCGTGCAGCGCCGCATCATTTATGCCATGAGCGAGCTGGGCCTGAATAACCAGGCCAAGTACGCTAAATCGGCGCGCACGGTGGGTGACGTACTGGGTAAGTTTCATCCCCACGGTGATAGTGCATGCTACGAAGCCATGGTGCTGATGGCTCAATCGTTTTCCTTCCGTTACCCCATGGTAGATGGCCAGGGGAACTGGGGAGCGCCGGATGATCCAAAATCCTTCGCGGCCATGCGCTATACCGAAGCTCGACTGTCGCGCTTTGCCCAGCTCCTGCTTAGCGAGGCCAAACAGGGCACCGTCGACTACACCCCAAACTTTGACGGCAGCGTTCAGGAACCCAAGCTGCTGCCTGCCCAAGCCCCCTTTGTCTTGCTTAACGGCAGCACCGGTATTGCGGTGGGCATGGCTACCGACATACCGCCGCACAATCTCAATGAAGTGATAAGCGCCTGCGTACACTTGTTAGATAGCCCTAAGGCCACCACCGCAGACCTTATGACGCACATCAAGGGCCCGGATTATCCTACCGAAGCCCAGGTCATAACCCCGGTGGCGGACATTCAGGCCCTCTATGAAAGCGGCCGGGGCAGTATTAAGGCCCGGGCGGTCTACCACCGTGAAGGCCCGGAAGTGGTGATTACCGCTCTCCCGCATCAGGTATCTCCTGCCAAGGTGCTGGAGCAGGTGGCGGCACAGATGAACGCAAAAAAACTGCCCATGCTGGTGGACTTGCGGGATGAGTCGGACCATGAAAACCCCACGCGATTGGTGTTTGTACCCCGTTCTAACCGCATTGATTACGACCGCCTGATGAGCCACCTGTTTGCTACTACGGACCTGGAACGCAGCTATCGGGTGAACCTGAACATTATTGGTCTCGACCACCGTCCCGAGGTGAAAGGTCTGGTCGGGATCTTGAAAGAATGGCTGCGCTACCGCTTAGACGTGGTCACACGGCGGCTGAATTTTCGGCTGGAGAAGATCAACGACCGGCTGCACATCTTGGATGGGCTGCTCATTGCTTACCTCAACCTTGACGAAGTGATTCGCATCATCCGAGAAGAGGACGAGCCCCGTCCCGCTCTGATGAAGCGCTTTGGCTTGAGTGAGATTCAGGCCAACGCCATTCTGGATTTGCGACTGCGCAATCTTGCCAAGCTAGAAGAAATGAAGCTGCGTGGTGAAAAAGACGAGCTGGAGGCGGAAAAAGCTGACCTGGAAAAGACTCTGGGCTCCAAGGCTCGCATGCAAACGTTAATTAAAAAGGAACTGCTGGCCGTGGCCGCCGAGTATGGCGATGACCGGCGCACGCCGCTGCTGGAGGCCGAGGAGTCTCAGGCCTTTAGCGAGGAAGATCTGCTCACCAATGACCCCATCACCGTGGTGCTGTCGACTAAGGGGTGGGTACGGGCCGCCAAGGGGCACGACGTTAAACCACACGAATTGAATTATCGCACTGGCGATGAGTTTGCTCAGGCCGCCAAGGGGCGCAGTAACGACGTACTGGTGTTCTTAGATTCCGATGGCCGCAGCTACAACGCAGCAGCCCACACACTGCCGTCTGCCCGAGGTCAAGGCGAGCCTTTGTCCGGTCGCTTTAAAGCTAAGAACGATGCGCGCTTCGTCGGTGTGCTGATGGGAAGCGGTGACGCCAAAGTGCTGCTGGCGTCCAACGCAGGTTTCGGCTTCGTTGGTACGCTGAGCGAGATGGTGACCAAGAATAAGGCGGGTAAAGCGTGCTTGAGCGTGCCCGCTGGCGGCTATGCGCTGCCACCGGTACTGATCGATGCCGGGCTCTACGAATCTGCTGACGCCCGGGTGGCCGCAGTGACCAATCAAGGCCGTCTGTTGGTGTTTGCTTTGCAGGATTTGCCCGAGCTGGCCCGGGGTAAGGGCAACAAGTTGCTCAACGTGCCGTCGGCGGCGTTTAAGTCCGGTGAAGAGGAGCTGGTGGGAGCGGTTGCGCTGAGCGAGAAAGACGAGTTGCTGGTGCATGCGGGCCAGCGCCACCTGCGCTTGAAAGCTAAAGATCTGGAAAACTATGAGGGAGAGCGGGCGCGTCGCGGGCGCAAACTGCCCAGGGGCTTTCAGAAGGTAGAACGGTTGTCGGTGGAATAAAGGCGCCGGAAGGTCCCGGCGCCCCTCTACTTGTAGGCCTTAGGCCGGGCGGTGAATGCCGCAGATTTTGTGGCCATCTGGGTCCAAGAAGTAGCACAGGTACATCGGCCCCATGTTGCCCTCTCGTGGTCCCGGCGGATCTTCTGCGGTGGTGCCACCATTGGCCACGGCAGCGTCGTGGAATTCTTGTAGCTGCTCAGGTGAGTCGCAAACGAATCCAATAGTCGAGCCATTTGCTACTGAAGCTGGCTGACCGTTAATGGGTTCAGACACACTGAACATCGAGCCGTTGTGTGCATAGAACAGCCGGGTTTGTCCGGTGTCGTTGACGTGTTCCATTGCTGGACCAGCGCCCAGAACGCTCAGAACCGCATCGTAAAACTGCTTAGACTTCTGAATGTCGTTGGCGCCAATCATGACGTGATTCAACATACTCTAACTCCTCTAGTGATAAAAACCGTTAGCGAGCCTAGACCCTTCCCGGAGACAAAGCTACCCACCGAGGTTGAAACCCAACACAACCTGGGCCTGTTCGGTAATCAGTGTTTGCTCGCTGCCAGGCAGACTGCTAATGGAGTAAAAAACACCGTCGGGAGCTAGATCCGCCAAAATCGGATGCGAAAATTCCGCCGCCCACTGCTGTTGATCTGGGCTGAGTTCTTGAAACACCTCCGCGGTCATAAGGGCGGTGTCGGCCTTGGCTAGGGACGCCAAGGTTAAGCTTTGTTCCACATTGGTAATATCCTCCAGCGCCGCTGCGGTAATGGAGGTGGCTTCAGCGGGATCCTTGGGGCTGAGCACAGTGGCCAGCAGACAGCGAAATTCCCCCTGAGTTTCGTATTCTTGTAGCAGGCGCTGCAGCAAAAACGAAGCATACAGTGCGTTCAGGCCGCTGGCCGCAGCTTTGCTGATCAGCAGGGCAAGGCCTCGCTCTTGCAGGGTCAGAGCAAACCCCGGATACAGAGCGCAGACTTCTCGCCCCATGGTAAGGGCGTCGTTGATAGCCTGCTGCTGTTCTTGAGTATTGAGGCTGCGCTGGTTGTGCAGCTTGACCGTCAGCAGGTAGGCGGGTTGCTCCTGCACCGGATCCCTGGGCACGGAAACAATGGGCAGTGACCGATTACCTCGAGTACTGAACTGAATCGCCATTACCGTAATGGGCGGCGTCAGCAGCAGCGCCAGCACAGAAAAGAACCAACGGCTCCAAGGGATGGCCGGGGCAAACACGTCCGGGTTCAG
>CAZWQK010000011.1:0-14438 GCA_964635835.1 uncultured Pseudomonadales bacterium | reverse complement strand
CTTTGAAGTTAAAGCGGCCACAGTATTGGCGGCTGGCGATTTCGTGCTTGCCAATGCGCATGATGTCCAAGCCGTCGGATATCTCCTCCCAGACGGTTTTGTCGTCGGCCAACTGATCTCGGCTCTGATCCACATAGGCAAGATCCACCGTTGAGCCTTTCTCAATGGTGCCGCTATCCGGGGTTTCCTGGCCCGTGAGCATTTTGAAAAAAGTGGATTTACCGGCGCCGTTGCCGCCAATGATGCCAACGATGGCCCCTCGCGGAATAATGGCGCTGAAGTTGTCGATGAGCAGGCGGTCACCAAAGCCCTTGGAGAGGTTATTGATCTCGATGACCTTTTCACCCAAGCGTTCGCCGGTCGGAATGAACAGTTCAGTGGTCTCGCGCCGAGTTTCACTCTCTTCCGCCACCAGTTCATCAAAGCGCGCCATGCGAGATTTACTTTTAGCCTGGCGAGCCTTGGGGTTAGAGCGCACCCACTCCAGCTCCGATTTGATGGTGCGCTGGCGCGCCTCATCCGTTGACGCCTCTTGCTCCAGGCGTTTCTCTTTGGCCTCAAGCCAAGTGGAGTAGTTGCCCTCGTAAGGCAGGCCGCGACCGCGATCCAACTCCAAAATCCAGCTGGCTACGTTATCCAGGAAGTAACGGTCGTGGGTCACGGCAACTACGGTACCCGGGTACTCGTCAAGGAACCGCTCCAGCCAAGATACGCTCTCAGCGTCCAGGTGGTTGGTCGGTTCGTCCAGCAGCAGCATGTCCGGTTTGGACAACAGCAGCGCGCACAAAGCAACCCGGCGCCGCTCGCCGCCGGATAAACTTTTTACTGGGGTTTCCCAAGCCGGCAGGCGCAGGGCGTCGGCAGCAATGTCCAGGGTCCGGTCGATCTCCCAGCCGTCCACCGCGTCGATTTGGGTGGCCAGATCGCCCTGGCGTTCCAGCAGTTTGGTCATCTCGTCGTCGTCCATGGGCTCGGCAAAGCGCTCGGAGATCTCGTTGTACTCTTTCAGGATCGACATGATTTCTGTAACGCCGAGCTCCACATTGCCCCGCACGTCCAAATCATCGTCCAGAGCCGGCTCTTGGGGCAGGTAACCCACACGGATGTCTTTTTGTGCCCGGGCCTCACCGTCAATGTCCGTGTCCTGGCCAGCCATAATTCGCAGCAGGCTAGATTTGCCGGAACCGTTAAGGCCCAACACGCCAATTTTAGCGCCGGGGAAGAAAGACAGATTGATGTTCTGCAGAATGGTTCGCTGGGGCGGGACCACCTTGGTTACCCCTTGCATGGTGTAGACGTACTGGGCCATGAGCGCTCCTGAAAAATAAAGCGAGCAGTATACGGCCCTGTGCTCATGGTGCCAGTTTTGAATGAGTTTGCATCGGAAGTTAGGGCGAGGAGTGGTTAAAACAAGCCAGCGGCGTATGAACAGCCTGCGCATGAGGAGTGTTTTAGTTTAAGTCGCAGTTCTTTCAGGCCATCTTCTAGCCTACATGGTTTACAATCAGCTTCTTTCCCAATACGACCGGTGGAGAGTAAAAGCCCATGTTTGCAGGAAACGAATCCATTGCCGAGTTTGATCCCGAACTTGCCGCTGTCATCGGTGACGAAACTCGTCGGCAAGAGGAACACATCGAGCTGATTGCATCGGAAAACTACGCCAGCCCCCGCTCTATGGAAGCTCAGGGCAGTGTGCTTACGAACAAATACGCGGAAGGTTATCCCGGTAAGCGCTACTACGGTGGCTGCGAACATGTGGACAAAGCCGAAGTATTGGCCATTGAGCGAGTGAAGGCCCTGTTCGGCGCAGATTACGCCAATGTTCAGCCCCACTCCGGTTCTCAGGCAAATGCCGCGGTCTATTTGGCGTTACTCGAAGGTGGAGACACGGTGCTGGGCATGAGCTTGGCCGACGGCGGGCACTTAACCCATGGCGCGTCGGTGAACTTCTCGGGCAAGCTCTACAACCCGGTGCAGTACGGTATCAATGTGGAAACCGGCGAGGTGGACTACGATGACGTCGCACGGCTGGCGCAAGAGCACCGTCCGAAAATGATTGTCGCTGGTTTTTCTGCCTACTCTCGTCGCCTGGACTGGGCGAAGTTTCGCGAGATCGCCGATTCCGTGGGCGCGTATCTGTTGGTGGACATGGCCCACGTGGCGGGCCTGGTCGCGGCGGGCGAGTACCCTAACCCAGTGCCCTACGCCGACGTGGTTACCTCCACCACGCATAAAACGCTGTGCGGTCCGCGCGGAGGCATCATCTTGGCGCGTTCCAATCCCGACGTAGAAAAAAAGCTGAATTCGGCGCTGTTCCCCGGCAGCCAGGGTGGGCCACTGATGCACGTTATCGCTGCCAAGGCCGTCGCCTTCAAAGAAGCCATGACCCCAGAGTTCAAAGAGTACCAGGTGCAAACCGTGGCGAATGCCCGGACGATTGCTCAGGGATTGATGGACCGGGGGTACGCTATCGTCTCAGGCGGCACGGACAATCATCTGTTCCTCCTGGACCTGGTGGATAAAGACATCACCGGCAAGGCCGCAGATGCAGCCCTTGGCGCGGCGAATATCACCGTGAACAAAAACGCGGTGCCCAACGACCCGCGCTCGCCCTTTGTCACCAGCGGAATTCGTATTGGCTCTCCAGCCGTGACCCGTCGTGGTTTCAAAGCAGCCGAGTGCTTGCAGCTGGCTGGCTGGATCGCTGACATCCTCGATGACATTGATAACGAGGCAACCAACAAAGCGGTTCAGGCCAAGGTCATTGAACTGTGTGCCCGCTTTCCCGTTTATCCCAAGGCGGCTTAAGCCCGCCACCTCAAGACATCTGGAATAGCCGTCGTTTTCTAGGGGTTTGATTGGCGCTGCAATCAGGCAGCCAGACGGCATGCAGCGCC
Source organism: uncultured Pseudomonadales bacterium (assembly GCA_964635835.1). Taxonomy (GTDB): domain Bacteria; phylum Pseudomonadota; class Gammaproteobacteria; order Pseudomonadales; family Azotimanducaceae; genus UBA4421. The sequence continues at coordinate 11,541 of CAZWQK010000011.1, read as the reverse complement.
TTATTGGATGGGTCAAACGGTGGTGCGGGGACAAAGGCCGAGAACCCATTGAGGGCGTTCCGGTGTATCCTTGGACGTCCCGTTTCCCGGGATGAGGAAGGCCCTGTCCGCAGGCAGCCGCAACTCAGCCAAGGAGCTCAATTCATGCACTGTCCTTTTTGTAGCGCTCTAGATACCAAGGTCATCGACTCGCGTCTTGTGGCCGAGGGCGATTCAGTGCGCCGACGCCGTGAATGCTTAAGCTGCGGTGAGCGCTTTACCACTTTTGAAACCGCAGAGCTGGTGATGCCCCACCTGATCAAGCGCGATGGGCGGCGCGAACCCTTTGATGAAAAGAAGCTTCGTTATGGGCTCGCCAAAGCGCTGGAAAAGCGGCCGGTGAGCGTGGATCAAATTGAAACGTCCGTGAACCACATCAAGAGCAAACTGCGCTCTACCGGCGAGCGTGAGCTGCCGGCGCTGCAGGTAGGCGAGGCGGTTATGGCAGAACTTCAGGCCTTGGATCCTGTGGCCTATGTGCGTTTCGCCTCGGTCTACCGGGATTTTCAGGACATCCGAGAGTTTGCTGCGGAGATCAACAAGCTTGCTGAAACGAAGACCGCCGAGTAGCACCCTGATGGCGTCCTCCGACACTGTGTTTATCAAAGCCGCGCTAGAGCTGGCTGCGTTAGGTCGCAACAGCTGCGCGCCGAATCCCCCAGTAGGCTGCCTGATTGTCCGAGACGGTGCCGTGATCGGCCGCGGTTATCACCAGCAGGCGGGTCAGGGCCACGCCGAGGTCAATGCCATTGCCGACGCTAACGGTGATGTGGCTGGCGCTACGGTATACGTCACCCTGGAACCCTGCGCCTTTGTAGGTCGAACCCCCGCCTGTGCCCAAACGTTGATTGATGCCGGCGTAAGTCGGGTAATTGTTGGTGCCCAGGATCCCCACCCCCAAGTCGCAGGCAAAGGTACCCAAATGCTCAGGCAAGCGGGCGTTGACGTTACCGTGCTAGAGCTTGCCGAGGCTCAGGCCATGATTGCCGGCTTTGCGTCGCGGATTACCCGCAAGCGCCCGCGCGTAGTGCTGAAATCCGCCAGCAGCCTGGACGGAGCGGTGGCTCTAGCTAACGGCGAAAGTCAGTGGATTACGGGGCCTCAGGCGCGACAGCGGGTGCAGGTGTTGCGGGCTCAAAGCGATGCAGTCATTACCGGTGCGGGCACGGTAGTCGCCGACAATCCCCGGCTCAACGTCCGCGATCCAGAGTTGCTCCAAGGTCATTTGCAGCAGCCATTGCGGGTGGTTTTGGACTCCAAACTCCGCATTCCTGGTGACCGTCGAATTCTATCCTCTGGCACATTGGTGGTGCACACCCAAGGGGCAGAGGCTGGCTACAGGGGAATAGCCGAGGATGAACCAGAGTACCTGGCCCTCTCAGGCGAATCCATAGACCTTGGGATTCTGCTGGAGGCTTTGGCGGAGCGGGGCTGCAACAACGTGCTGGTGGAGGCCGGACCGGGTTTGTTGGGAAGTTTTTTGCAGCCCGGGGCAGCACCGCTGTGGGACGAATGGGTGTGTTTTATCGCACCCAAGACGCTGGGCAGCGCCAGCCAGTCTTTGGCCGGCTTTACCCTGACGGAACTTGCACAGGCTCATGCTGCTAGAATTGTCGAGCACACGATCGTCGGCGAGGATTTGTGCCTGCATTTGGTGCCCGAGCGGGGATCCCAAGGCTAGCGTTAATATCATTAGATCCGGGGCTGTTCGCTAGCAATCCCATGCACAGCGTACTCGCACAGGTTTCAGGCAACTTATAATTTCGGAAGCAATATGTCAGAACAAACCGCCGGGAAACCAAACAAGACCAACATGTGGGCCCGCCGCAAGGCCAGGCGCGCCCTGGCCCAAGCTGCCTATCAGTGGCAGGTGAACCGCACCGAAGTACTGCAGCTGCGTCGAGAGTTCGGGGAAAAAGCCTTGGACAAAGCCGACGCTGAATTTTTCGCTGACATCCTGGCATTGATGGTGCGGCACGTGGAAGAAATCGACGCCCAGCTTGCGCCGTTATTGGATCGATCCGCAGATCAGCTGGATGTGGTGGAGCGCGGTATTTTGCGGCTGGCGGCGACGGAGCTGAATCACCGCATCGACGTCCCCTACTCAGTGGTCATTAACGAATACGTTGAGCTGACCAAGACTTTTGGCGCCCAAGACGCCCACAAATACGTCAATGGGGTGCTCGATCGCCTAGCCCAAAGCGTGCGCAGTATCGAAGTTGCTGCTAACCAGGGACGCTGACCCGCGTGCAGGATGAGTTTGGCCTCATTGACGCGATTGTTGCGGGTTTGGGAGATCGCGCGGCGGGACAGTGGGTAACCGTCGGGCCCGGCGATGATGCCGCAGTATTGGAGGTTAGTCCCGGCACGCAGCACGTTGCCTCCATCGACAGTTTGTTGGCCGATGTGCATTTCCCTGCGTCAGCGCCAGCCCAGCTTATTGGCTACCGCGCTCTTATGGTGGCGTTTTCAGATCTGGCGGCTATGGCCGCCGCGCCGCGCTATTGTTTAGTTGCCCTTTCTCTGGACCAGCCGCAGTTGGCGGCCGGCAGTCCATGGGTCGTGTCCTTAGCCGCAGGCATGGCCGAAGCCGCACGCCAGCTTGGAGTTTATGTTTGCGGCGGCAATCTAAGTAGAGGTCCACTGAATATTACCGTTAGCGTGCATGGTGAGATTGAGCCAAAGGATCTGCTGCTGCGCTCAGGGGCCAGCGCGGGTGACTCACTGTATGTGACCGGGCACCTGGGCGCCGCTGCCGCCTGCGTCCGGCATCAGCAGATGCTGCCGGTAAACCCTGATCGTCTCTCCTTCTTGCAACGAGCCTACTACCGACCCCAGGCGCGATTTGATGTCACGCCAATGTGCGAGTTTGCCACCGCCGGGTTGGATATTTCCGACGGCTTGACCCAAGACCTGTGGCATTTATGCCGGGCCAGCGGCTGCGGCGCTAATTTGGAAAGTGCAGGCATTCCGGTCGCTCAGGAGGCGACATTAGATGATGCGCTGTTTGGTGGTGACGACTATCAGCTACTGTTGAGCAGCCAGCGACCACTTCCCGGCGCTTACCGGATCGGCGAGCTAACCACAGAACCGGGGCTCACCTTGGACGGCAAGGCATTGAACGCCGGCGGGTACGATCACTTTCGCGTCGATGGCCAATAAGCTGATTTCCACCCGGCAATGATCTGGACTATTCTGACCGCTCCTTGGAGAGGGGACCGTCATGCATCAGGCTGTTAAACACATTCACAATAACGCCCGGCGATTGCGAGACGAACATAGAGCCCGCGATGATTTGGGCCGGTTAACCGATAGCACTCGGAATATTATTCTAGAGTCCGGCGCCATTGAGTAATATCACGGCTATATGGAAACGCGAAAGTCCGCCATGGGCGTTGTTGGCAAAACCGATCCGTTTCAGCAAGAGGCGTTAGCGGAGGTAGAGGCGGATCTGGCTGCGGTGTGGTCAACGCGCCCACTGGAGCGCTATTGGCGCGACCTGCGCACCAGCGGCAGTCATATTTGCGGTATGGCTGATGTGATCTACGGCGCCTGGGCCAACGATAAATTTGCGACGGCTATCAACACCTTGGTCATGCACTGACCGTCTATAGTTCGCTTCGATAAACACACAGAGGGAGGCCTCATGATTCAAGCATTGAGTTACGTGGGCATCACATCTCCGGCTGCCGTCGAGTGGCGCACCTTTGGGCCTGAGATTTTGGGTTTGGAAGATGTGTCTTGCTCCGGCGAGGATGTGATACGGCTGCGCATGGACGACATCGCCTGGCGCGTTGCAATACATCCGGGTGAAAAGAACACGCTGCAATACGTGGGTTGGGACGTGGGCGATAAAGCCGGTTTTGACCGGGTGATTCAGGCGCTGGAGGGCCATGGCGTAAGCACCGAGTTGGGCGATGCGGCACTAAATGCAGCGCGCGATGCCGAGGCCGTTTGCTACTTCCATGATCCGGCAGGCTTTCGCCACGAACTTTGTTATGGACGCGCGCGGGCTCATGCGCCTTTCGCGTCGCCTCAAGGCGTAGACTTTGTCACCGGAGCAAACGGTATGGGCCATGTTGTGCTCATGGTGCCCGAGCTCCAAGCCGCTAGCGATTTCTTTCTGGGTGTTCTCGGTTTTCGCCATTCAGACGATGTAGAGGTGGGGAGGACGATTCGCTTTATGCACTGCAATCCGCGCCATCACACGCTTGCCTTTACCCAAGCCCCGGGACATCGCGGCATGCATCATCTGATGCTGGAGGTAGCCTCCCTGGACGATGTGGGTTACGCCTACGACCGGGCAGTGGCAGCGGGTCATGTGATGGCCATGGGTATCGGTCGGCATCCAAACGATTTGATGACTTCGTTCTATGTGCGCACTCCATCGGGCTTTGAGATCGAGTACGGCACCGGGGGCCGATTACTTAATATGGCGGACCCAGAACCGGCAGGGCATTACACGGTTACGAGCCTCTGGGGGCACAAGCCGCCGCCGGAACCTATCATGCCGGGAATGCTTGAGCCCGTGCCTGCCTCCTAGCGGCAACCTAGCCATGCTCACACCGGCCCACCTTCGCGACCCCGTGGTCTTGTGGCTTACTGGCGCAGGCTTGGGGTTTTTGCGTCCCGGGCCCGGTACCTGGGGATCGGCAGGCGCGGTGGCGTTCTGGTGGTTTTTTCTCAGTTCCCTGAGCTGGCCAGTACAGCTGGCGATTGTGTTGGCTTACTTTTTCGTGAGCTGGTGGCTTTGCAATCGTCTGATTGCGCGGCTCGGCATTAAGGACGAACCGCAAATCGTGGCCGACGAGGTGGCAGGCATGTGGCTTGCTTTAATCTGGGTGCCGCCGACTACAGGCTGGGTGCTGGCGGCCTTCCTTTTGTTTCGGCTTGCGGACATTGCCAAGCCCGGGCCCATAGGCGTTCTGGATCGTCGCCTGCACAGCGGGTTGGGAATTATGGCGGACGATCTGCTGGCCGGAGCGCTCTGCGCTGGACTGCTGGCGATGTTGGCTGGGTTATTGCCCGGGCTCACCTAATCAGAACCGGCGCTTTACCGCCCGGTGAGCCAGCTCCGTTAACAGCGTCGTAGCCGAATCCGCCTGCTGGAGTAAGTCCAGTGACTCCTCCAGCAATTCGTGAGCCCGATTTTTTGCTGCCTCGAGGCCCATAAGTTTTACGAACGTATTTTTATTTAAGGCTTCGTCTGAGCCAGCGGGTTTACCCAGCGTCTCGGAGCTCTGGGTGACATCCAGGATGTCGTCCACCACTTGAAAAGCAAGCCCAATACGATGGCCGAAGGTGCCCAGCAGCTCTACACGCGGATCCTGGGGCTCTACTTCCGCGCAGTAAGCGCCCACCACCAGAGATGATTGAATAAGCGCTCCGGTTTTCGCCCCATGCAGTGCCTCCAGTTCTGCCAGCGTCAATTCTTGTCCTTCAGCGGCAATGTCCAGACATTGGCCCCCAGCCATGCCGGGCCAGCCGGCGGCTTTGGATAACAAGGCGATACACCGTAGCTTGGCGGCATCGCTAATGCCCGGCGCTTCGGTCACCGACTGAAATGCCAGCGAGTGCAGGCTGTCTCCGGCCAAAATTGCCGTAGCCTCGCCAAAAGCAATGTGCGTTGCAGCCTGGCCGTGACGCAGATCGTCGTCATCCATGGCCGGCAAATCGTCGTGAATCAAGGAATAGGCATGAATGAACTCAAAGCCACAGGCTGCAGGGAGTGCGGGTCGGTAGTCGCCGCTAAACGCTGCGCAGGCGGCGCAGGTCATCAGTGGCCGCAGGCGCTTGCCGCCACCCAAAACCGCGTAGCGCATGGCATCGACCATGGGCTGGGCGATGTCTGATTCGCGAGGGAGTAGGGTGTCGAGGGTTTGCGCTATGTCTGCATTAATGGCTGCAAAAGCGTCGGTCATGCATCCTCTTGCTTCAGGTCTTCTAGCGAGTTGTCCGCAGTCAGCGTTTTCACCTTCAGCTCGGCCTGGCTCAGCGCCTGCTGACACTGGCGGGTCAGCTTGATACCGCGCTCAAAGGCCTGCAATGAATCGTCCAGGCTTAAGTCGCCGTCCTCCATCTGACTGACCAGTTGCTCAAGTTCCGCCATGGCTTTTTCAAAGTTCACGGGGTCATCTGCCTGAGAGTCAGCGGGTGTTTTTGCTTGTTTAGTCATGAGGCAAAAGTAGCAGGGCTACACCCCGGTGAAAAGCAACAAGGCGCTAACATTTAGATTGAATGGTTATCTGCTTGTGTTTTTCAGAGCCCGGGATAACGCGTCCAGTTTTTCTCGGCGCGTTCCCGGCACTTGGTCGCCAGCCAGGTTCGGCAGCATGGTGTTGTGGGTGTGGGGCGAATAGGGCTGCCAACGAGGTTGGCCATCAAGGTTCGGGTTGCCGGTTTTCGCCAATTGGGTCCAATAGCTTGAGAGGCGCTCGGCCATCAGAAAGTCATCGGGTACCCAAAAGTCGCCGGTTTGCCCGACGTTGTTGAAAACGAATGCCAGGTCGCCTGAATGATAGGCGCCAGCACAACTTCCCGGTGGGAGGGGCCGCATAGGGGATGCCGCGAAAAGCCAAAATACCCTGGTCGGCATCGGCCCAAATACCGCGGATTGGGCCGGACTGGATTTCTCGTACGACTGTGTGCTGACGCATATGCGGTTGCTCCTCGGGGCCGCAGGCGACAAGCGTGGCGATAAGTCCGGCGATCGCGGCAACTGTTATTCGCCAGGCCAGAGCCATACCGAACTTTAGCCCAGACCTAGACCCAGGCGCTGGCAGGCCTGCTCGCGCAAATCCCGCTTCAGAATCTTGCCTGACGCCGTGCGCGGTAGCGGTTCGCGCTGCTGGTGTACGTGGCGGGGGATTTTGAATTTGGCCAAACGCTCCCGCAAAAATTCGCTTAACTCATCCTCGTGGATGGTCTTCGCGACGAACAATGTCGTGCCTACTTCTTCTCCCAGACGCTCGTCCGGCACTGCATAAACCGAGGCTTCCTGTACTAACGGGTGCTCCAGCAGCGCGGCCTCCACTTCGCCACAGCCAATGTTTTCGCCGCCTCGAATGACCAGATCTTTAATGCGATCCACAATGTAGAGATAGCCCTCGGCGTCCAAATACGCGACATCGCCGGTTCGCATCCAGCCGCCGGGCAGGAAGGTTTCCTCGTTGGCGTCGGGCCGGTTCCAGTAGCCTTTAAATACCCCGGCGCCGCGAATCAGCAGTTCTCCGCGCTCCCCCGGAGCCAGGGCGTCGCCCTGCTCATCGATAATCTTGAGTTCCATGACGGCGCTACAGCGACCAGAGCTCTCTGGGTGCTCAACGTAGTCCATGCCGCCAATACCGGTACCGATGGCATTGGTCTCGGTCATGCCCCAACCCGTGCCGGGTAACGCATTAGCAAAGGATTTTTCAATGCTTCTGACCTGCTCGGGCGCCCGGGGCGCACCGCCGCCGCCTACCGACGCCAAGGAGCTGAGATCCCGCTGGGTGCGCTGGGTTTCCTGCACCAGGTCGCCAGTCATGGCAGCGGGCGCGATGAATGAATTGATTTTCTCTGCCTCGATCAGCGCTGCCGCAGTAGCGGCGTCCCACTTATACATGGATACCAGCTTGCGCTGACGCCGATAGCTGGCTAAGTACACTGCATGGGAGCCGGTAGCATGGAATAGCGGCACCGCCAACAATGTACCCGCTTGATGAGCCGGGGGCGGCGGAGGCTCCGGCAGCATGGCCAAGGCGCACTGTTGATCCAGTTCCCAACTCATCAGGGCCGCAAGAATGTTTTTATGGCAGGACACCACGCCCTTGGGATGACCGGTGGAGCCCGAGGTGTAGAGAATGGTAGCGTCGTCTTCTGGCGACGGTTGCTGCTCGGGCATGGGCAGCGTGCCCAGGGCGCTGTGCTGCTGGGCTAATAGGGCGCTCAGCTCCGGGCTGTCTGCATAGGCCGAGGTGCGCACGGCGATGGTTTTTACATCCAAGGCTTGCTCGATTTGCGCGAAGTGCTGCAGGCGTTCGTCGTCGGCCAGCAGCACCTTGGCACCGCTGTCTTGCAGTCCATAGGCCATCTCATCAGGTTGCCACAGGGCGTTCATAGCCACGGCCACGCCGCCTACCGAGGTAACCGCCATAAAAGCGAGAATCCATTCGGGATAGTTGCGCATGGAAATGGCCACGCGATCTCCCTTGCCAATGCCGTAGTCCCGTACAAGCAGCTGGGCCACCTGGGCACACTTTTCATAGGTCTCGGCGAAGGTTAAGCGCTCGTCCTCGTAAACGATAAATTCCGCATCGCTGGCGCTGTCAGCAAATAGCTGACGCAAAGAACTTGGTGCGTTTTTAAAGAATCGGCAGTTTCTACCGTAGACGGTGCTGTCGATGAGCTCATAAGGCTGGCCCGGCGCTGTAAGCGCGGCGATGGCCTCAGCGCGGCTGGGTAAATTGTCTGACACGATTGAAATACTCCCTTCCTCTCCCCGGATTTCTGCGTCAATAATGTATCGACGCAGTGTCTGAACTGTAGCGGAAGGTCAGGCACAACCCAACTTGACACCCCGCAGCGAGCCGGGAAATCAGCTCTCCAGCGCCAGCACGCACAATTTATTTATGTTTTTCAGGAGGACCATCATGAGCACTGAGCTAACCGAGACGTTAATCCAAACGTTGCAGACCATGGACACACCGACGGTGTGAAATGCGCTTGAGCTGCTCATTCCGGCGCGGCTACGGCTGTTTGTGGGGTGAGGTGAACTCCAACATTCACCAAGGTTTCGGCTGTCTCGGGGTGATTACCGACGGCGGCGTAGGCGACGTTCCGGACATTGCGCCGGGATTTCAAATGCTTGCTGCCAGCGTGCTGCCGTCCCACGCCTAGAAGGAGCCCGATGACTGCCTCGATTGCCCTGGCGTGTTTTGTCCTTGGCGAGAACGTCTCTTATTACTCGCTCCGATGCGTCCTGCAGCGTGGCGAGCTGCTCTGAATTGAGCACGTTTTCAACCACCCCACAGCCGTCGCGATAAAAAATACGCACGGCGTCTTCCACGTCGGTTGGCTGCCATCGCCCCAGGCCGCGAATCCCGTTATGTGTTTGCAGATATCCCCGTAATTCGCGGAAGTCAGCGGCAGATGCGTTGGCCCAGCCCAATTCATCAATGGCGCCCTCGCGGGTATTCGGGTCTTGGGTAAGGGGCGGTTGCTCGGCAAAACCGCCGCGCTGGGACGGTGGTTTTTTCGCCGCGATGTCTCCCTATTGCGGTGCAGATCGTGAGAACATGAGTTTTTGGAGAGATGTAAGGAATGAGGAATTGACTACAATTAAACCAGACGCCCAGTACCCGCTGCACGGCTTAAAGGTGCTGGACTTTTCTCGCGTGTTAGCCGGCCCCTTTGCCGGACGCATGTTGAGCGATCTTGGCGCTGACGTAGTGAAGATCGAGCCGCCGGATGGCGACATCACTCGTTTATTGGGCCGCGTAATTGCCGGTTTGCCTGGCTATTACTACCAGCAGAATGCGGGTAAACGTAACATCTGCATGGACCTGCGAGCGCCGGGAGCCGTGGCACTGGTGAAGTCGCTGGTGGCCGAGGCGGACATCGTTATCGAGAATTATCGCCCCGACGTCATGCCTCGGTTAGGTTTGGGTTACGACACGCTGAAAGAGGTAAACCCCGGCTTGATCATGCTTTCGATCTCAGGCTTCGGTAAGAGTGGCCCTGAATCTCATCGCCCGGCTTATGCCCCCATCGTTCACGCCGAAGCTGGCCTGATGCAGCGTCAGGCGGACCGCCAGAACATGCCGGTAACGGATTTACCGCTGTCGGTAGCGGACACCAACGCTAGTCTGCACGGGCTCGTTGGGTTGCTGTCGGCGGTTATCATGCGCCAGCGCACGGGCAAGGGACAGCACATTGACATTGCGATGATCGATGCGACTTTTGCCACCGACGATCAGGCGCATTTCGCCATGGAAGATGCTGAAGATGTCACCGCATTGTCCAACGATATATGGCCCACCGGTGCCGGTGTAATTTTAGTTTCTGCTGACTTCCGCTTTCTCTGGATGCGGCTTACCAAGCTGATGGGCGTGAACGATCCCACTACCAAGGACACGCCGCTGGCGGAAAAGATCAGCACCCGTCGGGCTATTGTTAGCGAATACATGTTGGCATTGGAGACTTGGGATCAGGTTGAGGAAGCCATGCAGAAAATGAATCTCGCCTGGGGCAAGGTACGCGCCCCCGCCAACGTGACAGAACAGCCGACGCTGGTGGCGCGGGGCGCCATTGTGCAAATGGACGATCGTGCGGGTGGCACTCGGCCGCTGACCCAATCACCTTATCGGTTTTCTGACGCCAATAGTGGCGTGCGCGGACCAGCTCCCCACCGGGGCGAGCATAACGAGGATGTGCTTGAGGATTGGCTGGGTCACAGTCCCCAGGAGGTCGCTGCGCTGACGGAGCAAGGCGTGCTGCAGATAGACGAGGAACAGCTGCAGAGCCGCCCGAGCTAACTTGGGCCTGGGCGATGATCCGAGTCCAATGGCTTGAGTCAGAATTGATTGCGTAGGTGGTAGGTAAGCTTGCGCCCGTTGGGTAATTGGGAGTTCAGTGAGCGCCATTGCCCGTTCGCACTGAACCCCAGGGTGATGTCCAGTTTCTCACCCTTCAGGTTGTACAGGTTTGGCTCCTCCGTGGCTGCAGCAGCCTGGGTTGGGCCAATGGATACGTCGACGATCTGGCCAGTCTGGCCATTAAGCAGTTGCTGTTGGGTGAGTAGCTTGGGCGACCAATAAGCAAAGGTCATTAGGCAGGACTGGTCAATCCGAGTGTTGGTGTCCGTTTGCAAAGCATAGCCGCCGTCGCTAGCCGTGCCCTTTAATTGCTGCACTTTTCTGTTGGTTTTGGTCTTGCTCTCGATGCTCACCAGACACATGTCTGCATCGTACTGCTCACGTACCTCATGATCGTAAGAGAACAGCGTCACGCCCATCAGCTTGTAACGAAACCGGGCTTTGGCAGTAACGTCGTAGCCCCAGAGGCTTTGGGTGGCCACGAATTCGTGAAAGCCAACTTGCTGGCCGTCGATGTGCACATCAAAAAACCAGGTTTGTTGCTTGGCGTTCTGAGCTGTCGCTATCTCTGGCAGGCTCATGCTGCCAGCAAGCACCAAGCCCAATAGCACCGACCATCGACCAAAACGCTGGCCGAGAACTTGAGAGCCAGCGCGGATCGCGTCAAATAACATTTGGCTGTTGGGTATGCGCAGCAGGCGGCGTCCGGGTATTCGAGGGAAAAACGCCGGGGTTTGCTGCTGATAGTTGCTGTAGCCTGGGCGGCGCGCATCCATACCCGTTTCCGTACGCTGGACGCCAGTAAATCGCATGAGTAGATAGCTCAGCAGCACCATGGGCAAAAACGCTGCGGCAGCGAAAGCGTTCATTAGGCTGAAAGCAGTAACGCAGATGCCCAGCCAAAACAGCCATTCACCGAAATAGTTAG
>CAZWQK010000010.1:0-15240 GCA_964635835.1 uncultured Pseudomonadales bacterium | reverse complement strand
TGCGCTGCCGGGGCTGAATCAGGCAGCCACCCCAGAGCGCCTCATTACCCGGGAGAATGCGCCGGGGCACGCCTGTGGCCATCACCTCTTCGGCGCAGCCTCGGCAACCGCGGCGGTGGCGCTACGGCAATGGCTGGAGACCAACAACCTCAAGGGCACCGTGAAACTGGTGGGTACGCCGGCGGAAGAGGGTGGCTCAGGCAAGGTCTATTTAGCCCGGGCCGGGGTTTTTCAGGGCGTGGACGTTGTGCTGCACTGGCATCCGGGTGACGCGAATTCGGCGTCTCCGTCCAGCACCACGGCGAACAAGTCCGGTCGTTTTACCTTTACCGGCAGGGCAGCCCACGCAGCGTCGGCACCAGACAGAGGCCGCTCGGCTCTGGACGGTGTAGAAGCCATGAACTTCATGGTGAATCTTATGCGCGAGCATGTGCCCCAAGACGCCCGGCTGCATTACGTCATTACCAACGGCGGCGCGGCGCCGAACATCGTTCCTGAGACCGCCCAGGTTTATTACTACGTTCGGCATCCGGACAGGAACCAGGTTGTTGAGTTATTTGATCGCGTGGTGCGGGCAGCCCACGCAGCCGCCATGGGTACCGGAACTCAGGTGAGCGTAGAAGTAATGCACGGTAATTATCCAGTGTTGCCCAATCGCACGCTGGCCCAGCTGGTCTATGCAAATCTGGTGTCGCTTGGGGGTATTGAATACAGCCCAGCGGAGCAATCCTTCGCTCAAACCATACATAAGACCCTGATTAATCCGCGGCGCACCCTGGGCTCGGAACAAAACGTAGCGGTATACAAAGAGCGCCAGTCTATGGGCTCCACTGACGTCGGCGACGTCAGTTGGCTGGTGCCAACAGTCGGCTTCACCACGGCCACATGGGTACCGGGGACGCCGGCGCACAGTTGGCAGGCCGTTGCTGCGGGGGGTATGAGCATTGGTCATAAGGGTATGGATTTGGCCGCCAGGCTGCTGGCCAAGTCAGCGGCCCAACTGATGCTGCAGCCGCAAACTATCGCCCGAGCCCAGGCAGAGCTGCGCCAAGCTCAAGGCCCGGACTTTGTCTATGCGGCATTACTGGGTGACCGAAAACCACCACTGGACTACCGCAAATAGAGGGTTCCATGTCGGCAATGAATATCGGAGTTCTCCATCCTGGCGCCATGGGCGTCACCGTCGCGCAAACGCTCTTGGATAGTGGTCATCAGGTCGGCTGGGTGTCTAGTCAGCGCAGTGCCGAAACCCAGCGCCGGGCCGCAGGGCTGCAGAGTTTTGCGTCTTTAGACGAGATCGCCGGATGGGCGGATGCATTGATCAGCGTGTGCCCACCGCATGGCGCCCTGGACTTGGCCCAGGCCGTTCACGGTACCGGCTTTACGGGCCTATACATCGACGCCAACGCCTTGGCTCCGTCAACATCTCAGAAGATTGCCGAAATCCTTGGGGTAGGCGCGTATGTGGATGGCGGAATCATCGGCCCTCCCGCGCTGAAACCGGGTACTACTCGGCTGTACTTGTCGGGTCACCATGCCCCAACGGTCAGTGCTTGGTTTAGCACCGGCAGCCTGCAGGCCATCGCTATGCCAATGCGCGACGATCCAGGTGCTCAGGTGGCGGCGTCGATGCTGAAGATGGCCTATGCCGCCTACAGCAAGGGCGCCAGTGCGCTGCTGTTATCGGTAAATGCGTTAGCGGAGGCGGGCGGCGTGGGCGAGGCCCTGCACCAAGAGTGGGCGATATCTGCTCCGGATCTGCTCAAGCGCAGTGAGTACACGGCGGCGGCGACGTCGGGTAAGGCGTGGCGGTTTGCGGGTGAAATGCTGGAAATCAGCGAGACCTATTCCAACGCCGGATTGCCGGATAGCTTCCATGCAGCGGCCGCGGCAATCTACGGGCGCATGCAGGAGCTAAAAGATCTACCGCCGCAAACCCTGGACGCGGTGGTGGCCGCGTTGTTGAAGCAGACGGGAGAGGACGGTTAGGGCACAGGCACTAGTTCCCGCACTGAGCTAGGAAATAATATCCGTCAGCTTTGCATAAGAACGTAAGCGGTATTGTTTAGTGGTTCGATTCTTGTGCCCACCGTATACGACGATGCCTGTTTCAGAGCGCTCGCTCAGGACATTGCGGAAATAATCTATGCCCTTCAAAAACGAGTTGTGCCAGGTTTGGGACGCTTTTATTTCGATAGGCAGGAGCCGGTTGCCTCGCTGAATAAGCAAGTCAACCTCATTGCCATGGCTGTCGCGGTAGAAAAACAGGCGTGGATCGCGGCCTCGATTCAGTTCTTCTTTCAATACGTCCATTACAACCAAGTTTTCGAAAAGACTGCCTCGAAGAGGGTCGCGCTGCATTTGTGCGGCAGTTTCTATGCCCAGTAGCCACGCGGCCAGGCCGGTGTCTATAAAATACAGTTTGGACGACTTGATTAGTCGTTTCCCAATATTCTCATAGTAAGGTCGCAGTCGATAAACGATGAATGATGCTTCCAGAACGGAAATCCAGTCGTTAATGGTATTAGCGGATACACCAACATCATTGGCAAGGGAGGCTTGATTGAGCAACTGTCCGATCCTGCCGGCACACAGGCGAACGAATTTTTCGAACTTGGCGGCATCTTTCAAATTGACCAGTAAGCGAACATCGCGCTCGATATAGGTTTGAAAATAAGAGCGATAGAAACGACATGTGTCTACGCGGTCAGCGTGTTTACCAGGCATGAATCCAGTCAAGAGCAGCGCGTTCAGCTCCTTTTGATCGATTTTGGCTTCCTGTCTAAGTTCCTGCATGGAAAGAGGCAGCAGATTCAGCAGCGCCGTTCTACCGGCTAGCGATTGGGCAATCGCTGCACCAAGTTCCGGCTGGTGGCTTCCTGTCAGAATGAATTGGGCTTTTTGTTGTCTTCGTCAACAATGGTTTGAATGTAGGAAAGTAACTGAGGAACCCGCTGTATCTCATCCAAAATTGCGTTTTCTCGATACTCGCTAAGAAAACCGCGTGGATCCTCGGTTGCATAAGCTCGTGCACGGCGTCTTAAAGGGCAAGCGATCGAGGGGTGAGGCCACTTATGATTGGCAAACGCTATTTTGTTGGTCAGGTGATCCCACCCGTCCTGGCTGATCTCATCATCAAAGGCCTCCCAAACCCAATCACCCCGACGAAAGTGTCGATTGATTAACGCTGGTGATAACTAAGCTGCGGCACTGTTGGTAACGAGTTGCCCTGTTAGCTATCGTCTAGCGGATTGCGCATCCAAAAGTTGGTTGTGCTTGGTAAGCCGCCAACCCCTGCTGAACTGGGACGAAACGGTTGGCGCGGAACGGGTGCTGGATGCGTTTGGGGGGTGAGTATGGATCAAACGGGCAGGAACGGGTCGATAAAAGGCGAGACGAAAATAAAGCGGGCCGAAAAAAACAGGCCCAAAAAAGACGCCTTGAAAAGCTTCGCCCAGCGGCGGCTTGAGTCGCTATTGGCGCCAACTGGCGTGGCCTTCGATGGCCCCAACCCTTGGGATATTCAAGTCCTGGATCCCTCGCTTTACCACCGCCTTTTACTCAACGGCTCCCTTAGCTTGGGTCAGGGATACATGAACCACGACTGGGAATGCGAGCAAATTGACGAGCTTATCAACCGCATACTCAGAAGCGACATTGCCCAGCGCCACACCTTTGTCAGTCACGCGTTAAGTTGGCTTAGCGCACGATTTTTCAATCTGCAAAGTCAGCGCCGAGCGTTTCAGGTTGGCGAGCAGCACTACGACATCGGCAACGACCTCTATCGGGCCATGCTAGATCGGCGCATGGTCTACTCGTGTGGTTATTGGGCTGACAGCGACACCCTGGAAGCTGCTCAGCAGGCGAAACTGGATTTAATTTGTCGGAAGCTGGAGCTGCAGCCGGGCATGACGGTGCTGGATATTGGCTGCGGCTGGGGTAGTTTCGCCAAGTACGCGGCAGAGCGTTACGGCGTATCGGTGGTTGGCGTTACCGTATCCAAGGAGCAGGCCGAATGGGCCGCCCAGGCCTGTCGCCATCTCCCGGTGGAGATTCGGCTGCAGGATTACCGTCAGCTGGACCAGCGTTTCGATGCGGTGGCATCCGTCGGCATGTTCGAGCACGTTGGGCACAAAAACTACCGTGTGTTTATGCAGGTGGTGGATCGGTGCCTGAAGCCCAAGGGAAAGTGTTTGCTGCATACCATTGGCAAAAATCACAGCCGTCGGGGGCTGGATCCTTGGACGGCAAAGTACATTTTTCCCAATGGCGAAATTCCCTCAATGCGCCAGATCAGCGCTGGGGTGGAGTCTTTGCTGGTGGTGGAAGACTGGCACAATTTCGGGCCGGACTACGACAAAACGCTGATGGCTTGGTTTCGTAACTTCGACAGCGCCTGGAGCCAGCTGACGACTCACTATCCTGAAAGCTTTTACCGCATGTGGAAATACTATCTGCTGTCTTGCGCCGGCGCGTTCCGTGCCCGCAATCTGCAGCTTTGGCAGATCGTTTTGTCCAAGGGTCTGTCGTCGCAAGCCTACCGCCGTCCTGCCTAAACCCTGGGTTCACGTCTGGACAAATCCTGTTGGTTGATCTTCCGGCATTGTTGTTAAAGTGCGGGAAGGCTTAGGGTCGGCGCCAAAAACCGTTGGCACAGCTGCAGCAACAAATGCGCAAGCGCAAATGTCCAAAATCAACAAAGCAAAGAACGCGGCCAGAAATAACAGAAAAACGGGCCGGGCACAGTTTCATGCGGGTCGAAGAGGCGGTTAGGGAATGAGTGTGCTAGTCGAAAAAGCCAATGGCGTGACTACCCTGCGACTGAACAGACCGGAGAAGCGCAATGCGTTCACTATGGCAATGGTGGGTTAGCTGCATGCTGAGATTCTCCAAACTATGGAAGACCAGGACAGCCGCTGTTTGGTCATCGAAGGTCAGTGCGACCACTTTTGCGCGGGCCGCGACCTTCAGTCTTTTGGCGGTCAATTGCCCCATGAAGAGTTAGTAGCTGCTGACAGCCAGTGGGCGGCAATTTTCCGGGCCTTGGATCAAAGCGATCTGCCTTCTGTGGCCGTCGTCCGCGGCTGCGCATTTGCTGGTGGATTTACCCTTGCCATGGGCTGCGACTTTGTCCTCGCCGACGTTTCGTCGCACTGAAATGCGCCACGGTTTTCCCGCCGCCATCAATACGCCGGTGCTGACCAAGCTGCTCGGGCCACGGCAGGCGCTGGAGCTAGCGATTCTAGGTGAGACCATTGCCGCTGAGCGTCTGGCGGCCATGCGTCTGATCAATCGGCTCTGTGATAATGCAGCGGCGCTGAATCAGCAGGCCGAGGCGTTCATTGCCTGCTCCAAACTTTCCTAGGTTAGCTGGCCGCTGCCCGTATGCAGGGTGCTCTGCACGTGCAGGTTATCGTTGAAAGCGCGCACCTTGATGCCGCCAGCATGCATGACAATGCGCGAGATGGAGCCGTTATCGGCGCCGTTAAAGGCGAAAGCCGACGATCCCGTAGCGTGAGCCAGAATGTGTCCAATAACGCCGCCATGCACCACGGCCACCACTTTCTGATCAGGGTGTTGCTGGTGAATGCGCCCCAAACTACCCGTGATGCGCTGGTTCAGCACCTCCCAGCTTTCGGCTCCGGGAATCACATCCCAGCGCTCTTCGGCCTGCATTTGCAAAAATAAGGGGTCTCCAGCGGCTGCCTTCATGCGCAGAACGCCGCCTTCCCATTCACCCAGGCAAACCTCGCGCAGGTCGGCTTCAAGCCGTGTCGCAAGGCCCAAATGGTTCGCCAGGGGAGCAGCGGTTTGGGCCGTGCGCTGGAGCGAGGTGACGTAAATGGCGTCAATGGCCTCGTGACGCAGTCGCTCACCCACCGCCACGGCCTGGGCCTGGCCGTTGGGATGAAGCTCCGGGTCGCCATGGCCGTCCACTAATGGAAACGGGTTTTCTTTAGTGGCTGCCCGAGACTCGCCGTGGCGAACCAAGATGATTTCTGTGGCACCTTCCGGTGGCTGGTATGAATGTTGTCGAAATCCCTCGCTCATAAAACTTCCTGCTCGTTGAAGGGGTATGGGTTGTTGCTGATGTTCTGCTGATTTTCATCTTTATTTAGGGGCGATAGCCGAAATTGGGCGGACCTGCCGCCCATGGCTTCGGCCAGCTTAGCGCGATGCTTCATCTCATCCAGTTCAGTATCCCAGCTCATCGTCTCCTCAAATCGTAGTTCAATCAGAATGCTCGTCGAGCAGTCGTCCAGTAAAAGAGAAGTTGCCGAATGCTGCAACCGTGACATGACCGGTGAGAGTGGCGCCGGTGATTTGCGCACGACAGGCCAACGTCATTGGAATTGGTCGATGCAGGCGCAGATTCCAGGACAGTTCCTGGTCGTTGCTGGCACCGTCCTCCAGCGCAAGCTCGCCAGCCTCGTTGAACACCCGTCCGCTGCAGCTACCGTCGCCAACAGCCAGCTCCAAAATGCCCTGCTGTTCACCGGTGGGTGTCATCACGCTTAGCTGCCAGCGACTGATTGAATTCATTAACTGCGCTCCTTGGCGGCAGTATTGTATATCGTCGGCCTGGGATTCGTCTGGTGTGGTGCCTATTGGCAAGGGTAAGCTCCGGGCATGGCGAAAATTGGCATGCTCAATGAAGGCGCGCTCCACGCTGCGCTGAAATCTGACTATCTGGGTGACGATGGCGCAGCCGAGGTGCCCTTTTCAGGCTTCGTGGCCGATGTGGTCCGGGATGGGGTGATATACGAAATACAGACCTCCAGCTTCAGCGGTTTGGGCCGGAAAATGAAGCAACTTGCGGATCTCGCCCCAGTGGTTTTGGTTCATCCCATCGCCCAGCGCAAAACCCTAGTGCGGCTACAGGACGCCGAGACTGGCGAGGTGGTTAGCCGGCGCTCCCCGAAACGCGGTGCCATCGCGCACATTCTTCGAGAATTGGTTTATCTACCGGAACTGCTGAATCACCAAAATTTCGCCGTAGAAGTTGTGCTCACCGAGGAAGAAGAGCAGCAGGCCTATGATCCCAAGGCTCGCCGCGGGCGCGGGGGCTGGCGACGCAGGGGGCGCTATTTGTTGGACGTGGTGGAGCGGTTGCGCATCAACGGGCCGAATGATCTGTGGGTTTTTGTCCGGGGCGAGCTGCCGGAAATTTTTACCACCCAAGACCTGGCTCAGGCCATGGAGCAGCCCAAGGCCTTGGGTCAACAGTTAGCCTACTGTTTGCGGCATTTGGGTGCCATCGAGGTCTGCGGTAAAACCGGTAACGCGCTGAATTACCGGAGAGTTGGCTAAGTAGTCCTCCAGTTGATCAAGACCCTGGCTGGGCAAGCGCAATCCCAGTTTCGTGCGTCGAAAAACGATGTCCTCGGCAGTTTGGGCCCATTCCTCACTGACGAGGTAATCGACTTCCGCTTGATAAAGGTCCGCGCCGAAGCAGATGCCAAGGTCGTCAAGGCATTGGCGCTGGCGTAACACGGACCAAAGCCGTGTGCCGTAAAGTCGCGCCAGACGCTTCAGCAGCGCCGGGGGAACAAACTCGAATTCTTCAGCGGCCTGCAACACCAGCGCATTGAAACCTTCGACGGGAAAGTCGCCGCCGGGCAGTGCGGCGTTGGCTGTCCATTTGCGGCTGGATTTGTTGGCGGCTCGATCCACCAGGGCCAGCACCTCTTCTGCAAGCTTGCGATAGGTAGTGATCTTGCCGCCGAAAATGTTAATCAGCTTGCCGCCGGTTTGGTGGTCTTGGGTAATCACGTAATCCCGAGTTGCTTCCGTGGCTGCACTGGCGCCGTCGTCATACAGCGGGCGCACGCCGGAGAAGTGCCAAACCACGTCCTCTGGCGTCACCGGTTCGCGCAGGTACTCGCTGGTCACTTGGCATAAATAGGCGATTTCTGCGTCGGTGATCTTAGGCGGAGATTCCAGCGAGACATCGTCGTTATCCGTGGTGCCAATCAGCAGGTGATCGCCCTCATAGGGAATGGCGAAGATCACGCGACCGTCGGCGTTTTGAAACACGTATGAACGTTCATCCGGCAGCTGCCGCCTGATTACGATGTGGCTGCCACCCACCAGACGAATGTTGTTGGTGTCATTGCGGCCCAGTGCTTGGCGCAGCACTTGGTCAACCCAGGGGCCTGCAGCGTTAACAAGCTGGTTGGCGGTAAGCGTTTGCTGCTCCCCTGTAACGCTGTGTTCTAGGGTGAGGTGCCAACGCTGGTCCTGAAACACCGCACTGTGGAGTTTGGTGCGCGGCATAATCTGGGCGCCCCTGGTTTGCGCATCCTGAAGATTCAAAATAACCAGCCGCGAATCCTCCACCCAGCAATCTGAATACTCAAAGGCGGTCTCAAGGTTTGGGTTAAGAATGCTGCCTGCAGGGTCGCGACGCAGGTTGATGCGTGCCGCCTTGGGCAGCAATTTACGGCCGCCTAATTGGTCATAAATGAACAGACCCAGGCGCAACAGCCACTGGGGTCGCATGCCCTTGTGGTGAGGCAGTAAGAATCTCATGGGCCATATGATGTGTGGGGCCATGGCCCACAGCCGTTCCCGCTCGCGCAAAGACTTGGCCACCAATCGAAATTTGTAGTGCTCTAGGTAGCGTAGTCCGCCATGAATGAGCTTGGTGGATGCTGAGGAGGTGCCCGAGGCGAAATCACCGGCGTCGCACAGAGCCACAGAATAGCCCCGGCCGGCGGCGTCTCGCGCCACACCGGCGCCGTTGATGCCGCCACCAACGATGAAGAGGTCCACTTGGGCGAGATTTGCAGAGCCGGCCGGTTGGGGTGTTGCTGTCATGTTGGATCTTTCCTGTTGGAGGGAAAGCCTACCACGCCCTCATGTAATCTTAGTGAACGACGAAGGTCTCGTTGTTAGTTCGTTGCCTGGTACTGGGCCAAACCAATGCCACTGACGATGAACATTACGGCGAAACCATCCAGCCAACTGCGGTTCTCAGCGTAAAACAGTGCGCCGACTGCCATGGCGCCCACGCCCTCTAAGCACAAAATCACCGCTGCCAGACTGGCGCTCAGAGATCCCACGCCGAAGGCGACCAGGCTTTGCCCCAATAGGTGGGCCAACAAACCAAGGGCCAACACGCTGAGCCACCCAGCCATGGTTGTCGGTATCATCGGCTCGCCTGCGGCAAGGTTGGCACCTACAGCCAGGGGCAGCAGCAGTAGGGCGCAAAAACCCGAGGAATAAAGCATGGTATCTGCGGTGGTTAGCGTGTCTCGACAGCGGCCAATGACCAGAAGGTAGCCAGTAAAGAAGAAGCCGGTCAGCAGTCCGAAAAGATCTCCCCGCCAGGTGGTCCAGTTCCAGGAAAAATGAGCGCCAATTAATATTGCTGAACCGGTCAAGGCGCAAATCAACCCCAGGATGAAGTGCCGGGTTAAGGGCTGCCGATGCAGCAGGTAGGCGGTCAGCGGCACCCAAAGACTGGACAGAGTGGCGAGGAAGGTCGCGTTACCCAGCGACGTGTGGGTTAAGGACAGGTGCCACAACACCAGATCCCCGGCAAAAAAAGCGCCGGCTAGGGCCAATAGCCGCCAGGGTTTGGGGCCTGCAAGGGAGGCTGCGCGAGCTTTCTGGCCGCGGCCCAGCGCCACCAGCAGCAACAAAATCGGTAGCGCCAAGGCCACGCGCCAAAAGCCTGCGGCGGTGCTGCCCACGTCGATTTCGCGCAACGCGGCGGTGGTGGCGCCAAGGATCAGCGCGCCGGAAACCACCGCCAGCAAGGCCAGCGAGGATGACTTAGCAGCGCCCAAGATCAGCTCGCCTAACGCAGCTAAGGGGCGTTATTCCGCGACCAGCCCCTGCAAAACTGCGGCCTCCTGGCGAACAAATTCTGGTGCGCCCAGCCACTGGCGATTTGCACCGCAGCGCTTGAACCAATAATGCAGGCCAACCAAATCCGTAAAGCCCATACCGCCATGCACCTCGGTGGCGGTCTTGGCAATGAACTGGGCAACTTCGGCCAGATGCGATTTGGTGTGGCATGCAGTCACTCGAGCCTCATCCGGCAGTTCCGTCAGAGCGTGTCCGGCGAACCAGACCATAGAGCGGCAGGGTTCCAGCTGGGCAGCCATCTCTGCACACATGTGTTTTACGGCCTGGAAGCTGGCGATAGGTCGATTGAATTGCTCTCGCTGCTTGGCGTATTCCACCGCCTGATCCAGCATGTTTTGCGCCGCGCCAAGGGTGTCAGCGGCGATGGCCACCCGGCCAATGTCCAGGGTGGCCTCAAAAACCGCTACATCCGTGCTGATACAGGTTGCCGCTACGTCCTCGTAGACCAGCTCCACCGTGCGCCGTGTTTTGTCTACGGTGGTGAGATGGGTTCGCTTTAACCCAGGGTCATTGGCGGCGATCAGATATAAGTGCTTTTGCTGGTCTGCCACCAGATACGAGTCTGCTTCCGCATCGAAGGCAAAGAGAGACTTGCCAAACATGCGCTCGCCTCGAACTTCTACCCGCGCGTCGTTACGGCGCTTAACGGCCTCAGAGAACGCGATACCCACCCGATGAGTGCCAGCGGCGATGCTGGCGAGCAGCTCGTCGTGGTCTCCGCCGCTGGCAACCAGGGCTGTTGGCGCCATCACCGCGGTGCCTAAAAACGGCGTAGGGGCAATGTGTGCGCCAAGGCATTCAGCAACAATGGCTGCGTCCAGGGGTGACAAACCAATGCCGCCCTGCTCCTCAGGCACCAAGAGTGCGGGCACACCCAGTTCGGTTAAACCTGCCCAGATATCGGCATCGTCGCCGCCGTCAGCATACTGCCGCACGCGATCTAAGGATGAATGGTCGTCCAGGAAGCGATGGATGTTGTCGCGCAGGAGGATTTGTTCTTCTGATAGTCCAAATTGCATGGTCTCTCCCTAGCTCGCTTTTTCGAATTTTGGTTCTTTGGGCATGCCCAGGCCGCGCTCGCTGATAATGTTCTTTTGGATCTGCGAAGTGCCGCCGCCAATAATGAGGCCCAAGAAATACATGTACTCGCGCTGCCAGCTGCCAGCACCACGCAGGTAGGGATTGTCCTCATAGGCCAGGCCGATTTCACCCATGATGTCGATGGCTAAGCCTTCGAGGTCGTGACGCAGTTCGGTTCCTTCCAGCTTGGTGATCATGCGCGATAGCCCCGGGTCTTGCCCCGGATTGAGGCGTGCCGAGAGCACTCGCAGCTCGTTAAAGCGCATGGCCATGACCTTGCTCTGAATTTTCATCAGTCGATCTCGATAAATCGGATTGTCGATCAGCCGGGCGCCGTCCGCAGTTTCACTTTTCATCAGCTCGATCAGAGCGTTTACCCGGGTTTGGGCGGTATTTGCCGGCGCCAAGCTTTCCCGCTCGTGGCCCAAAATGGCGTTGGCTACCAGCCAGCCTTGTCCTCGTTCACCAACGATTTGCTGTTTGGGCACGCGCACGTCAGTGAAGAAAGTCTCGTTAAAGTTCGCGTTACCGGTCATGTCCACTAGGGGACGAATTTCGATACCGGGCGTTTTCATATCGAAGAGTAAAAAGGAAATCCCTTTGTGTTTGGGCGCATCGGGTTCACTGCGAACCAGGCAAAAAATCCAGTCCGCAATGTGAGCGGTGCTGGTCCAAATCTTTTGTCCGTTAATTACCCACTCGTCGCCGTCCAGCACGGCAGCGGTGGAAAGGGCAGCCAAATCACTGCCGGCCCCTGGCTCCGAGTAGCCCTGACACCACAGCATTTCACCCATGATGGTGGGGCGGATGAACTGTTCTTTTTGTTCTTGAGTACCCATCTCTAACAAGGTGGGCACCAGCATGGAGATACCCTGACCGCCTAGCCCGGCATTCACCCGGGCTTTAGAAAATTCCTCGGCGATGATTCGGGATTTGATGATGTCGGGTTCGGCACCGTAGCCGCCATATTCTTTGGGAATTGTCCGGCAGGTGTAGCCGTTTTCGATCAGCAGCTTTTGCCAGTCCTTGGCGATTTGTCCGCGCAAGTCGTTGCCCTTGGGCGCTTTGTCTGCGTTGTTGGCGAGAAAGGAAGCCACCTCGCTGCGAAAGCTGTCGTACTCGGGACCAAATGACAAATCCATGAGCGTGCCTCCCTCTTGTGTTTTTTGCGGTGGGGTTAGAGCCTTAGGCTAACGGCTGTCTTTTAGTCGAGCAATACATTGAATAGGGCACACAGGGTTGAGTTTAGGTAGTCTTGAGGGCAGTGAATTACCGGCAACCAGGAACCCCTATGTCCACTTCCGATAACTCGGTTCAAGACCTCACAGAACGCTATGCCATGCTGCAAACAATGGCCCAGATGCAGGATGAGCATAACGCCCTAGTGCACCCTCAGTGGCGCGATCAGGGCTATGGGTACTATCGGGCCATCTGGGTAGAGTGCGCAGAAATGCTCGACCACTTCGGCTGGAAGTGGTGGAAAAAGCAGGATGGGGATCTGGATCAGGTGCGTCTGGAACTGGTGGACATTTGGCACTTTGCCTTGAGTGAGCTGCTGCGCAAGGGTGAGGTTGCAGACACCGTAGCCGATGCGCTGGCCAATGTGACGCCGCTGAGGGACGGCCCGGATCCAGACCCAAAGGATGACCAGGCCGAGGCCTTTCGGCGCTCTATCGAAGCGTTGGCCAGCTCCTGTTTGGACACTCGATCATTTGAACTACAGCCCTTTGTCGATGCTATGGCGGCACTGCCTATGACTCTGGAAGAGCTATTTGCCCTGTACATCGGCAAAAACGTGCTCAACCGTTTTCGTCAGAATAACGGCTACAAAACTGGCCAGTACCGCAAACTGTGGGGTGGCAGAGAGGACAACGAGCACTTGATCGACTTGCTGGACGAGCTAAGCGTAAGCGCTGCAGACCTGCCGGATGCGCTATACCAGGCCCTGCAATTACGCTACGACGCCAACTAGTGCCTCAACTGACCATCGACACCCCATGGCAGCGACAATGGCAGCCTGAATTTATTGGGACACTTTTATTCCTCGTGGATACAAACCGTGTGCTGTTGATTGAAAAAAAGACCGGTCACGGCAAGGGCAAGATCAATGCTCCTGGAGGTAAGTGGGAGCCGGGCGAAACCCTACAGGAGTGCGCGGGCCGAGAAATGCTGGAAGAAACCGGCATCGACGCCCAGCCGCTAGGCTGCGCCGCAGAGCTGCGCTTTGTGGAGCGCAATGGTCCCCAGTGGCTTGGCTATGTTTTCTTGGCCACACAGTATCGGGGAACCTTGATGGAAACTCCGGAAGCCCGGCCTTTTTGGTGCGACCTAAGCAGCATCCCTTATCAGCAGATGTGGGTCGATGACGCCATCTGGCTGCCCCAGGTGCTCCAGCATGGATTGCTCACCGGCCACGGCGAGACGTCGCCTTTAATTTATGATCTGCTGTTCGAGGCTGGGGAGCTTCAGGCTTATGAACTGAGTGGCCAGGTCGGGCTTAGCCAGTCTGTGCATGTGCCAAGGGTTGAGGAGGCCTAAACACTGTTATGCGTATTGGTATTTCGATTCAGTCGGCCTATCGAGTAGATGATCCCCGCACGGGTGCCCAATACATGATCGAGCGAGCCCAGGCGGCGCGCCAGGCTGATCTGGACAGTTTGTTCGTTGGCGATCATCACGTTACGGATCATGCCTACTACCAAAACTCCCCCATCCTGGGCCGCATGCTGGCCCACTGGTCCAACAAACCTGCAGGAGCGCTGTATTTGCTGCCGCTATGGCACCCGGTGCTGCTGGCCGAGCAAATCGCCACACTGGCGGCCATTATGCCCGGGCGCTTCATTATGCAGTGTGGGCTGGGCGGTCTGCCCCATCAAAGCGCTGGTATGGGCGTTGACATGAGCCAACGCGTGGCGATGTTTGAGGATTCGCTGTCCATCATGCGACGGCTCTGGGCCGGTGAAACGGTAAGCCACCAGCGGTTTTGGTCAATCGAGAATGCTCTCATCGGGCCCCTGCCGCCCCAGGACATTGAGGTATGGGTTGGGGCATCAGTGCCTGGTGCCCTGAACCGCGCAGCCCGGGTTGCCGAAGGTTGGCTTGGCAGTCCAGCACTGCCGCCCCAGCAAGCCAAAGAGCAATTGAATCAATATCGTCAGGCCTGCGCGGAACACCAGCGTCAGCCGCGAGCCGTTGCCTTGCGCCGGGATATTTTTATTGGCGCCAGCGCGAAAACCGCTGCAGATTTTAAGGCCCATGCCGTGGCCAAGGGCTATCGGGGGTTCCCTGATGACGCACTAATCTGCGGCGAGGCAGGGGCGGTAGCGGAGGAATTTGCGGAGTTAGCGGCGGCGGGTTTTACCGACATCATCGTGCGTAACATGTCATCCAGTCAGAGCGAAGCGCTCGCCACCATTGAGGCCTTGAGCGATGTGCGTCGACAGCTGAATTTGTAGGCGTTAACCGTACAAGTCGCGGGGCGGGGAATCTGGGCCTCAGGGAAACAGGGAAACAGGGAAACAGGGAAACAGGGAAACAGGGAAACAGACATAAAGAGAAGATTGCAGATCAGGGAAGTAGGAGGAGAGGACTATGAAAAAATTGTTGATCGCCAATCGCGGTGAAATCGCCGTTCGAATCGCTCGCGCCGCTGGAGAGCTAGGCGTCGCTGCGGTAACCATCTACGCCGAAGACGACGCTCAGTCAGGTCACGTCACCCAGGGCGACGAAGCTATTGCTCTGGACGGGCGCGGTACTGCTGCCTATCTGGATGTTGCAGCTGTGGTCGCGGCTGGCGTTAACGCTGGCTGTGACGCCGTGCACCCCGGCTACGGATTTCTCAGCGAAAACCCAGCTTTTGCTGAAGCCGTTGAAGCCGCGGGCATGGCCTTTGTGGGTCCCACAGTAGAGGCGCTATCGGCCTTTGGCGACAAAGCAAAGGCCCGTGCGCTGGCTCAGGCCAATGCTGTACCGGTACTGGATGGGCTGTCGCAAGCCATCAGCGAGAGTGAAGCCCAGGAATTTTTTCAGCGACACGCAAGCGGCGGCATTTTGCTCAAAGCCATTTCTGGCGGCGGTGGCAGGGGTATGCGCGTGGTGAAACATGCCGATGAACTGGCCGATGCCTATGCACGCTGCGCCTCTGAAGCGAAGGCGGCTTTCGGTGATGGCGGCCTTTACGCCGAACAGTTAGTGGATCAAGCCCGGCATATTGAAGTGCAGATTATTGGTGACGGCAGCGGTGCGGTCAGTCACCTGTGGGAGCGCGAATGTAGCGTGCAGCGG
>CAZWQK010000009.1:0-15331 GCA_964635835.1 uncultured Pseudomonadales bacterium | reverse complement strand
ATTGGCCATCCCCGGCGCTTGGCCTGAGCTTGCCCGCCAATCTGCGCTGAAGTTGGGTCGCGGTCACTGGCACACTGTCATTGGGAAAGAGTTCTTGGTAAGCGGCGAAATTTTGTGCTTGGCGTTTATCCGCCTGATGCTGATACCAGTACCCCTGAATCAACATGGCAACAGTCGCCACTAGCAGCCATAAGCCAGCTAGTGCCGCCGTGCGACGCCACAGGGTCGACAGGCCTTTATCTTCAATGCGAACCGCGTAGGCGCCTTGCAGCAGGTTTATGGCGGCTGGGTTTGCAGTTTCAGCCCGCTGAATTGAGGCCAATTGCTCTGTCGCAAGATGCAGTGGCGGCAAATCCACCACGTCAATCGCGGGGGCCGTTTCAAGCTGGCTTAACTCCAGGTCAGTCAGGCTGCCGCCCAAACAGCGCACGCGTCCGGGCTCCAAGCTGTCCAGAACGCCAACCAGCATGCGCCGATCAACGCTGGCGTCCTGATTTTCTGCAACCACCAGCACTTGCTCCGAGTCCGGTTGTTCCGGGTTCGGCGGAGCAAACAAAACAGTTGTCACGTCCGGACCCTGCTGCAGCAGTTGCGCCTGGGACAGTACCCAACCAACGGTGATTCCACCTGCGTTGAAGTGCCCTAGCCAGCAACTTAAACGCTCGTGATCGATGATTGCACAATCGACACGGTTACCCGGGCGGACTTTGCCGTGAGCGATATGCGCTTCCTCAATATCACTGGTTATGTATTCCTCGAGGGCAAATGGTAGCGCCTGTTTAATGGCGTTTGCCGTTCTGCCGGGAACCTCGACGCTGATGCGCAGGACCTCATCGCTGGGTAGCAGTAAGCCAAGGTTCCTGGGGGATTCGAACCACCCTGGCCTGCTTTCTTTAAAATCGGATAAGCCCTGGGAATCCACCTGCCCCGTGCTCTGTTGGCCTGATTCATCCACATAGCACCACTGCCACTGGCAGGACTCGAGGGCCGGGTTTGCAGGGAGTATGGGATAGAACAACAGCATCGTTATGGTTTCAGAGTTTCTTGCCTTGAGGTTTTTACGTAGCCTTTCATCTTGGCTCTCGATCGTCGGGACGTAAATAGTTAACGCTAAAGCGCTTCCCCAGATCCCGCTGAATTAACGTTATCGCCCCGCTACCCGGGTCCCGGCGTAACAAGGAGCGAAGGCTAACACGGCTGCGGTTTAGCTGCGCCTGGGCAATGAGCAGAAAATACTCACTGGTCACAGACAGCTGTCCTCGCACAGAGGTAAATGCCGGATTTGCGGCCAAGAACTCATCGAGATTCAGGAAATTCCTGGGCAGCTGGGTAATCGCTAAGGCGTCCTCCAGGGCAATGGCTGGATCCAGCGCGCTGAGGGTGATGGCTGACGCTGTATTGACGTTTACACTCAAGGCGGTATCCGGGCGCAGGCAAGTTTGTTCGGCCAAAATCTGCATCTGTCGATAGTCTGCTTCGGCCAGCATATTCAGCTCGCTGCTGTCCATCATCAGCTGATTCGCCGCTAAGTACGGTGGCTGACGCAGCTGATAGACCGAATCTTCCGCTCCGAACCCAGTTGCCTGCTGATCCGGATCTACCCAGTCCTTAACTAAATCTGCGATGTCCGGGGAAAGGTTTAGTAGGCTCAACAGTCGCTTGAGGCGCTGATGATTGCTGGCACTGCCCGCCCCGCCCAGGCTGTTGAGATTGAAGCATCGGTGCAAATCCACGACATAGGCCTGAAGCACCCCTACCCCATCCAAATCAAAAGGCAGCGCGGGCTGGGCCCAAAGCTCCTCCAGATGATCGACGCCGGGTCCCGAATTAACAAAGTCGTCGTACAGGGCCTGCCGCGCAAGTTCTTCAGCACCCAACGCGTATTGCAGGGCCTGATCTTGTTCAAAGCTGTTTCGGTGTTGGCTGGTCACAAGATGGTGACCAGACAAAATCTGTGTGGTCAGACCCACCAAAATTGCGGTAATCAACAGCACCGTAATCAAGGCGACACCAGATTGGCGCTGCGCCGCCAGTGATGTACGCGCAAGCGCAGTGGCTGACGGATCAGATACCTTCAAAGGGTACCTCCCAGATCCGTTCAATGATCCCAAAAGGCTGAATCCGGATGCGTAAAATCAGTGCGCTGAGCGGAGCCGGTCCTCCAGCGTCCGCTGGCGGCCAGAACTTGTGTTCTGTTCCCGCTTGATCCAGAGCAAAAAACTCCAGCTCATCAACACCTTCTAACAACACCTGAGATACCGGATCCTCATCACCCAAACCATCAAGCACCGGCCAGTAAGCGCGCAGCAGCTTGTCGTTCTGCAGGCGATAGCCCACACGCTGTAACTCCGAGCGAGGTCGCCGCAATGGATTGCGCCACCCTCCCCGGGTCATGACCAAGGTGCCCTCATCACCGATCATCAAGGCGGATGCTTTATTTCCGCTTATGGAGCGCGGCGCCCGCGAACGAATTTGCAGCAGGTCCCGCTGCACGATGACCATGGCACGCTGAATCTCAGCTAGGCGCTCCCCACGCTCTTCCAGCCGGTCATAGGAATCAATGGTTCTGCTCAGTAACTGGGCGCTGATCAAACCCACCACGGCGAAAATACCCAAAGCGACAAGTATTTCCAGGAGCGTAAATCCTCCTTCTTTAGGCCTTAAAGTCGTGACGGGGCTGAGGGCGGACTGCATCAGTATTGCCCCAAAAATCCGGATACCTGGGCGAAAGGTCCTTGACGCCCAGAATCAGCAGTCTCGTAGACGCTAACCTCTATCCGACGCATCCAGGGGTGATCGGTGGATTTAACCTCGGTCATCACCTCCCACTCTCGGTCCGCGAAAAGCAGGCGGCTTTGCTGCTTGCCTTCTGGAAGCGGCTGGGGATTTTGGCGCTGCAGCAGGCGCAGGCGCGTCAGGTGATTGCCGGCAATCCAACTCGCCACAGTACGTTGTTCCAGACCTCGGGTTTGATTCGCAACGCCGCCAATAGCAGTAGACACGGATGCGCCAATAACGCCGATGATGGCAATGGCAATGAGCATCTCAAGTAAGGTAAAGCCGCGCACTACTGGAGCCCGCCGGTGAGTGGGTCAATGGCATCCACGCTTGTTGCACTGAACCCATCGGTTGCGAGACGGAAACCGCCCTTGTCTCCCGGAGGCTGAACGTCCACAAAGAATTGGCTTGCCTCGCCGTTGGAAAAAAACACCACATCCGGAAGCACCTTGGTCTTATTGTCACCCGGCTCTGGGGCACCATACCCTGTTCCGCTAACCGCCACCTCGGTGGTTGGTGCTAGGGAGCCGAAGGCTTCGGTATCAATGTTGTCCCAGCCGTTCTCCTGAACAGTGATGTCAAAGGTAATCGGAAACGGCGGCTCATCAGGCTGAAAGGGTTTCTGCTGCTGTACCACCCATTGCCGGCTGGTGTCGTCAAAAACCAGCAGCTCATAATCTTCTCGACGGACTCGCAAACCCCATTCCTGATTGTTCTGAATGGCCCGATCCCGCGCGAGTTCAATACGCTGAGCCATCCGTTGGGCATAGGCGTCAAGAGCGCGCATATCGCTACCGGAGTTTAAATTAAGGACCGTAGCGCCCATTAAAATACCCAGTATGACGATGACAACCAACAGTTCTATTAAGGTGAAACCGGCTGGCGTCCCGGTATTCTTGCGAATTTTTACTGAATTTCGTGTCACCTCGCCCACTGGCCAAATCCCGCTGTGTGATGGTGGCGGCAAGTTAGTGCCGACGCCGCCTATAAATCAGACAGACGAATGTCGGCGTCATTGCCCTCGCCGCCCTCGGCACCATCCGCGCCCAGGCTGATGATCTCAATGTCGCTGCCTTCATTCTCGTAAAGATAAGCGGATCCCCACGGATCTTCCGGCAACTTTTTTAAGTACCCGCTGGGGTTCCAGTTTTTCGCCTCGGGCCGCCCACTGGGACGCTCGACTAGCGCTTGCAACCCTTGATCTGAGGATGGATAGCGGTAGTTATCTAAGCGATAGACATCCAATGCAGCGGCCAGGGTTCGCAGGTCGGTTTGCGCGGCCTGAACGCGCGCGGCATCTGGCCGGGAAAGCAGGGTTTGCGCCGCGAGTCCACCTAATATGCTGAGAATCACAATGACCACCAAAATCTCGATCAGGGTAAAACCTTGCTGCTTCATGTGTTGTTTCCTCTATTGTTGCCTCTATTGTTTGGGCGGGTGTGTCTTCCATTTTCCCTACGCCCGCACACCTTAGTCAGCCGGAAAGTTTTTGGCCGTCAGTCGGCAGGTCATACAAGTTGGTTCATGCTCAGCATGGGCAACAAAATTGCCATGACGATAAAAA
Source organism: uncultured Pseudomonadales bacterium (assembly GCA_964635835.1). GTDB lineage: Bacteria > Pseudomonadota > Gammaproteobacteria > Pseudomonadales > Azotimanducaceae > UBA4421. The sequence goes on along the minus strand of CAZWQK010000009.1, from coordinate 10,989 downwards.
GAACCACGCCGCCCATCAAAAGCAGCATCATGGGTTCAAACAATTTTACTAAGGCGGATACGACACGCTCCACCTCTGACTGCTGAAAGTCGGCCACTCGCCCCAGCATGGAATCCAGGGTGCCACTTTGCTCTCCTGCCGCGACCATGTGCAACAGCATCGGTGGCATCTGCCCGACTTTCTCCAAACTGATGTGCAAACTGATGCCCTCACTAACGCGCTGGGTTGCTTCATTCAGAGCACGCTGCAGCCACTGATTGGAAACAACGTCAGAGGCAATGTGCATGGCCTCTACGAGGGGCACACCCGAGCGCGTCAAAATCGACAGGGTATTTGTGTAACGAGCAGCATTAGCGCTACGTGTAATTCGCTGAACCAAGGGCAAGTCAAACTTCCAGCGATCCCAGCGCAAGCGCAAGCGAGGTTGGGCAAGCAGCCAGCGCACCAGGACTACCAGCAAACTCACGCCGATGGCCAGCAACCACCAGTAATTGGCCATAAAGCCGGTCATGGCGATCAGTGCGGTAGTAAACCAGGGCAACTCCTGGCCAGTATCTACAATGACATTCACCATATCCGGCACGATATAGACCATCAGGCCAGAAATGATCAGCACCGCCATCATGAGCAACACCGCAGGGTAAATCATGGCCATCTCCACGTTGCGCGTGGCGTTAAACTGGCGCTCTTCATAATCAGCCAGATTTTCCAGCACTTTGTCTAAAAAACCGGACTGTTCACCGGCGGCTACCGTGGCGCGGTAAAGCGAATTAAAACTGCTGCCATGATCGCTGAGACTCACAGCAAGACTGTGCCCTTCCAGCACTTTACTGCGAATGGCCATGATGAGGCCTTTAACGTACTGCTTATCAGCTTGCTCTGCCACCGCCGCCAAAGCAGCCTCAATGGGCAGGCTTGAGCCCACCAGAGTTGCCAGCTGCCGGGTAAAAAGCACCCGATCCAAATGCCCCAGCTTGCGCTGGAACAAGCTGCCAGCGCCCTTGCCAGTAGCCTGGCTTGCGGTAACGCTGACCTTCGTTGGCACGAGATCTTGATCGCGCAGCAATGACCTTGCGTGGCGCGCACTGTCCGCCTCGATAACGCCCCGGTGGGTTTTGCCTGCAGGATCTAGCGCCTGGTATTCAAAGGCCGCCATTAGCTATAGCAATCTTGGCAGTGGGAGCGATCAGTCATCGAGGCTGACCCTCAACACTTCGTCTACTGTGGTGATACCGGCGAGAACTTTGTGTTTGCCGTCCTCGCCGATGCTGGGCGCAATACCGCGCGCATAGCGATTCAATTCTTGCTCGCTGGCCGAGTCATGAATGAGTTGCCGCATGGTTTCGTCAACAACCACCATTTCATAAAGACCGGTACGACCCACAAAGCCAGACTGGGAGCATTCAGGGCAGCCACTGGCTTCATACACCATTGCTTCCGATTCCTGCAAAAATAACAGTTCGCTTGGATTCGCCGGTCGCTGGGTACTGCAATGAGGACACAGTACGCGCACCAAACGTTGGGCCAAAACCCCAATCAAACTGGAGCTAAGCAGAAACGACTCTACTCCCATGTCGATCAGCCGGGTCACTGCACCAACCGCCGAATTTGTGTGCAAGGTAGACATCACCATGTGTCCGGTAAGGCTGGCCTGGACAGCAATTTCAGCAGTCTCTAAGTCCCGAATTTCCCCGACCATGACAACGTCTGGATCTTGACGCAAAATCGCGCGCAGCCCGCGAGCGAAGGTCATATCGGCTTTGTTGTTCACCTGAGTCTGACCAATTCCCGGCAGGCTGTACTCAATTGGGTCCTCCACGGTAAGGACGTTGATGGTGCTACCGTTAAGCTCCGCAAGGGAGGCATACAGAGTGGTGGTTTTGCCTGAACCCGTCGGGCCAGTTACCAGGAATATCCCGTGGGGCTTGTGGACAACGCCCTGCAGCGCTTTCAGGGTATGGGGGGCCAGCCCTAATTTTTGCAGATTCAGCCGCCCGGCCTGTTTATCCAGAAGCCGTAGCACCACTCGTTCGCCAAAGTTGGCTGGCATCGTGCTCACGCGAACATCGACTTCTCGACCGCCAATACGCAAGGATATTCGGCCATCTTGGGGGATGCGTTTTTCCGCAATGTCCAGCTTGGCCATGACTTTGATCCGAGAAATGAGCAAAGACGCCAGTTCTCGACGTGGCCGAACCACCTCCCGCATGACCCCATCCACTCGGAAGCGCACGACAAGAGCCTGCTCAAAGGTTTCGATGTGGACATCTGACGCATTTTCGCGAATGGCCTGAGCCAGCAGCGCATTGATCAGGCGAATAATGGGGGCATCGTCTTGCTGCTCGAGCAAATCTTCGGTCTCGGGTAGAGCGCTGGCTAAACTGGCCAAATCCATTTCGTCGCCAAGGTCCTCTACCATTTGCTTGGCTTCACTGGAGTCTCTGGCGTATACGGCAGAAATGAGTTCGTCGAATTCTTCCTCGCTGACTAAACGCAGCGTAGCCGGACACCGAATGTGACGACGGATTTCCGCCAGCGTGGTTAGGCTGGGATTTGATTTTGCGCATACCTCAAGACCGAGATCGCCTGCTGCGCTGACCACTACTACGCCAAATTTACGGGCGAAGGTGAACGGGAGCCTGCTCTCTGTCTGGGAGGCGTTTTTGTCTGCCACCTCATTGGTCATATCAGAGTCCTGTAATTACGTAACCGCGCGCACCCAGTCTAACCCGGATAACAACCGCCACAGACTCACGCCTGTATTTTTCCAGCCTTGGCAGCCTAACCCGTATCGTACCCTACTGGCAGAACGACTCGCCCTGAGACGCTTCGATGGGCTCGCGATCCAGCTCTGGACATTGATTCCTCAACGAACTCGATAGGGAAAAGGTTTCTACCTATCAATATTGCTGGCACAAGCGTGCACTCATCCATAATATCACCGCATCTGCGCAACAAGGACGGTGTCGTTGAATTTTGTAGGTGCTCATATTATTTCCGTGGATCAGTTCGATCGATCCGCGGCAGACCGAGTCTTTGAGGTTGCCGACAGCATGCAGCCTTATGCCATGCGAAATCGCATCACCCGGGTACTTCAAGGCGCCATTCTCTCCAACATGTTTTTCGAACCAAGCACTCGAACTCGAGTCTCGTTTGGTTCGGCCTTCAATCTCCTCGGCGGCGAGGTTCGAGAAACCACTGAGGCGAAATCCTCTTCCCTGGCCAAAGGCGAGTCCTTATACGATACCGCCAGAGTGCTCTCTGGCTACAGCGATGTCATCGTCATGCGCCACCCGGACGCCGGCAGCGTTGCTAAATTCGCCGAGGCCAGCCGCGTACCCGTGATTAACGGAGGCGATGGTCCTAATGAGCACCCAAGCCAAGCGCTGCTCGACCTTTACACCATGCGAACGGAAATCGCCGCTCAAGGACAAACCATCGACGGTTTGAGTATCGCGTTGATTGGCGACTTGCGCTACGGCCGCGCCGTGCATTCTTTATGCAAATTACTATGTCTGTATGACAACATTCGGCTGCATCTGATATCGCCGCCGGAGCTGGCATTGCCTGATGGGATCGTGGCGCTGCTGGAGGGCGCCGGCCACGAAGTGCACCAGTATTCGGACATGGCCAAGGGTATCGGCGGCGTAGACATTTTGTATGTGACCCGAACCCAAGAGGAGCGTTTCCCCTCTCAACAGGAGGCAGATCGCTATCGGGGCCTGTTCCGTTTAAACCAGGCGATCTACACCCAAAACTGCGCACCGAATACGGTCATCATGCACCCGCTGCCCCGGGATTCCCGGGCCCAGGCCCAAGAACTCGATGACGACCTCAATCAAAACCCCAATCTGGCCATTTTTCGACAGACCGACAACGGCATGCTGATCCGCATGGCCCTGTTTGCATTGATCTTAGATGTGGCGGACCGGGTAGACGAGTTTGCTCAGCCGGTGACTTGGTTTACCGATAAGCGCCACGGCTAGAGCCTGAACCGCCTAAGCACTAACACAGGCACAAAATCGGTGCATAAAACCAGGGCACAAAACCCGGGCATAAAAAAAGGGCCCAGCGGCCCTTTTCTCTTTCGCCGTCAGCCGGCAATCAGATCTGGGATTCCAGCTCTGGCAGCGCCTGAAACAGATCCGCCACCAAACCGTAATCGGCTACCTGAAAGATTGGTGCGTCTTCATCTTTATTGATGGCGACAATCACCTTGCTATCTTTCATCCCGGCCAGGTGCTGGATGGCACCTGAGATACCCACGGCAATGTACAGATCTGGAGCAACGATCTTACCCGTTTGCCCGACCTGCATATCGTTGGGGACAAAACCCGCATCCACGGCAGCCCGGGAGGCGCCGATGGCGGCGCCAAGCTTGTCTGCGATCCCTTCCAACATGCCAAAGTTTTCGCCATTCTGCATGCCACGACCGCCAGAAATAATCACGCTGGCGGCGGTTAGCTCCGGGCGCTCGGACTCGGCAATTTCTTGGGATACGAAGCTGGAGATTCCTGCGTCGGTAACCGTGTCGATGGCTTCCACGCTGGCGCTGCCGCCTGTATTTGCCACGGCGTCATAAGCAGTACCACGAACGGATACGACTTTTACCGCATCATTGGATTTCACTGTGGCAATTGCGTTCCCAGCATAGATCGGGCGCTTAAAAGTATCGGCACTTTCAACACTGATGATGTCGGAGATCTGGGCAACACCCAACTTTGCTGCAACGCGAGGCAAAAAGCTGCGGCCGTTCGCGGTATGCGCCGCCAAAATATGGCTATACGACCCCGCAATCTCAGCGACTAGGTCACCGAGGTTTTCTGCCAGTTGGTGTTCGTATGCCGGGTTGTCAGCAACCAGCACCTTGTTAACGCCAGCAACCGCAGCGACCTGACTGGCTACGCCGTCCACACCGCTTCCCGCCACCAGCACGTCGATGTCACCGCCGATGGCTTGAGCGGCAGCGATGGTTACCAGGGTTGCGCTTTTGTTTTCGCTGTTGTCGTGTTCTGCAACTACTAAAATGCTCATGAGATCACCTTCGCTTCGTTTTTGAGTTTATCAACCAGTTGTTCGACGGATTCTACTTTGATGCCGGCTGCTCGCTCCGTTGGCGCTTCAACCTTTAAAATCTCTACCGTCGGCGTCATATTAACGCCCAACTCGTCCGGCGTCAGAACGTCTAGCGGCTTTTTCTTCGCTTTCATGATGTTTGGCAGCGAAGCGTACCGTGGCTCGTTCAGGCGCAAGTCGGTAGTCACTACGGCAGGTAGGGTTACCGAGATGGTCTGCATGCCGCCGTCGATCTCGCGCAGAACCTGGGCCTTGCCGTCGGCTACGGTTACCTCCGAGGCGAAGGTGGCTTGAGGCATGCCGGTTAAGGCTGCGAACATTTGACCGGTTTGGCTGTTGTCGCCGTCGATACTCTGCTTGCCGAAAATAACCATGCCTGCTTGCTCGCGCTCCTGAACTGCAACCAAGGCACGGGCAATAGCTAAAGGCTGGGCGTCTACATCGGTCTCAACCAGAATCGCCCGGTCTGCACCCAGTGCCAGGCAAGTGCGCAGCTGTTCCTGACAAGCGGCACTGCCAACGGCTACCGCAATGACTTCGTCCGCTACACCAGCTTCTTTCATTCTTACGGCTTCTTCGATGCCGATTTCGCAGAATGGGTTAACAGACATTTTCACGTTGCTAAGATCAACGCCAGTATTATCGGGCTTTACACGCACTTTTACGTTGTAATCAACCACTCGTTTGACCGGTACAATAACCTTCATTGAATTTGGATCCTCATTAGTCGACTCGGGCCCTGGCGTCTCGGGACGCTGCCCTATTAGCATTAACATGACGTGGAGAAATTGCCACCCCACGGGTGCAAACCTTACCCCTCATCTTTTTACCCAAGCTGAAACAATCCCGCACCATGCGACATGTGCAGCCACAATGCAGCGAGATGTCACGTATTTGGGTAAGTTTTTAGCGTTTTGCTGACGATTTCCGCGCATCGACCCGACGAAAGTCAGGTGACGAGCGGACACAAACCAATTAATCTGCCGCCTGCGAACCCACGCTGACCTCAGCAAAAGGGAGACGCATTGTCTCTGTGCCTCAGGCGTAGGTCAAGACATCACCGCTTGCAGTGTTTGACGACCCCGAGATCTGGGTTCGAGGCCCTGCAAGCCTAAACAAAAATAATGGGAATAGAGGATTACAATGGAGCAACAAGTAGACCGCGAATCCATGGAATTTGACGTTGTGATTGTTGGCGGCGGCCCTGCCGGTCTTGCCGCCGCCTGCCGCTTAATGCAGCTTGGTGAAGCAAGCGGGCAAGAGCTGTCTGTCTGCTTGGTTGAAAAAGGATCAGAAATTGGTGCGCACATTTTATCCGGCGCGATTTTCGAGCCCACAGCCTTGAACGAGCTGTTCCCGGATTGGCAGGAACGCGGTGCGCCTTTAGATAATCCTGTCACCGAAGACCTGATTTACTACATGGTCAACGAGACCAACAGAATCAAAGTGCCCAGTTTCCTAGTACCCAGCGACGCCCATAACGAGGGCAACCACGCCATAAGCCTGGCAAACCTGTGCCGCTGGCTGGGTGAGCAGGCGGAAAATATGGGTGTAAACATATTCCCGGGCTTTGCTGCTTCTGAAATTCTCTACGACGAAAACGGTGCCGTACGCGGTGTTGCCACCGGCGACATGGGCATCAGTAAAGAAGGAGAACAAAAAGGCAGCTATACCCCGGGCTACGAGCTGCTGGGCAAGTACACGATCTTCTCCGAGGGATGCCGCGGGCATCTTGGCAAGCAGCTGATTAACAAGTTTGAACTCAATGCTGACAGTGGCACCCAACATTACGCCATCGGCATTAAAGAGCTGTGGACTATTGATCCGGCCAAGCACAAGCCCGGTAAGGTCATGCACAGTATCGGCTGGCCGCTAAGCCACATGCCTGGGGGAGCCACTGGCGGTTCCTTCCTATACCACTTACCTGACAACCAGGTTTCTTTGGGCCTCATTGTTGATTTGAGCTACAAAAATCCGCACCTGTCACCCTTCGACGAAATGCAGCGCTGGAAGCATCACCCGCTCATAGCCGACATACTGGAAGGTGGCGAGCGGGTTTCCTATGGCGCTCGAGCCATTTCTAAGGGTGGCCTGCAGGCGCTGCCCAAGCTCACGGTGCCCGGCGCCTTGATTGCTGGAGACGACGCCGGATTTTTGAACGTGCTGAAAATCAAAGGCAGCCATACGGCCATGAAGTCGGGAATGTTAGCTGCTGAAGCCGCCTTTGATGAGCTTGCCGAGGGGCGCGCCCAAACCGAGGCGACGTCGTTCCAAACGCGCTTCGAAAACTCTTGGCTTTACGACGAGCTGCATCGCTCACGTAACGTTGGGCCTGCCCTACACAAGCTGGGCGTGCTGGGTGGTTCCGGCTATGCATTTGCAGATCAGTTTTTCTCTGGTAACCAGCCATGGACGCTGACGGACCCGACACCCGATCACGCCACTCTGCAACCAGCATCGGCCAGCAAGCCTATCGACTATCCGAAACCCGATGGCGTGCTGTCCTTTGACAAGCTGTCCTCGGTGTTCTTGTCCAACACCAACCACGAAGAAGACCAGCCCTGTCATCTGACGTTAAAAGATGCGGACGTGCCGATTCGGGACAACCTGCCCAAGTACGCAGAACCCGCCCAGCGGTACTGCCCAGCGGGGGTCTATGAAATTGTGGAAGAGTCCGATGGACCGCGCTTTCAGATTAACGCGCAAAATTGTGTGCACTGTAAGACCTGTGACATCAAGGACCCGTCCCAAAACATCACCTGGGTAGTCCCAGAGGGCGCCGGCGGGCCCAACTATCCCAATATGTAGGGTAGCGCGGCCAAACAGCAAAGCCGCCTCCTAGCGTTCTAGGCATGGCGGCTTTTTTATGCCCGCCGCCGCTTAAGGGGCCAGTAGCGGTGTGTCCAGCTGGTGCGGCAATGCTGCTGGCGCGCTAAACCACCGAACCCAGGTTGAAGCACTCGCCATCGCTGTAGACAAGAAGATCGTCATTCTGCAGTTCTCCCTCCTCTACCAGGCGATAAAAAACGCTGCGCTGAATTCTGGCCTCCAAGCCATCGCGCACGTGCAGGAAAGGGCGGCCTTGGCGCATGGTTATGGAATGCTCTGCACCGGCAACCACGTAATCGCCGACATTGGTGCTAAAGAGCAGCTGCTTGACTTGGTCTTGGCCTCGCACATCCAAATCCACAGCGATGAACGGCACTTCCGCTACCTGAATCTGCATTTTCTCCCCGGGGGTAACCAAGAAATAGGCTTCCCCTTCTCGACGCAAAATGGTGGCGAACAGATCCACTAACGGCTGACGTTCGATACGCGTGCCTTCGTGAAACCAAGCGCCCTCGCGGTCGATGCGAATATCGATCACACCCGAATGAGCTGGCTGCCAGGATTGAACCGGCGGGAGCCGTTTGTTTTGCTGCAAGCTGATCAGAGTTTCGAAAAGATCGTCGATATAGGACATGGGGTCTCAAGCTTCTATTGATTCGATGGCCCAACACGGAAGTGAAGCGCGCAGCGCAGAATACGCCAGTTGCTGCACCAGCACCGGGCGATAACCATGACTTTTGTTAACCGAAGAGCACCGGCTAACCACCGATAAACTTCATTACCGTGACTTCGCCCTGGAAGTTATCGCTCTGCTTATCCGCCAGGGCACCTAACAGTACTTGGTGCAGCCGAGCTTGGGCTTCAGCATCGGGCAGCGCCAACAAAGAACGAATGTCCGTGGATCGGGCGTTGGAAAGACAGCCGTAGAGCGCGCCGTTGGATGACAAACGCAGGCGCGTACAGTTACGGCAAAACGGCTCGCTTTCATTGGCAATAATGCCAAAGGTGCCCTTCCGGGGAATCTCGTAACGCACGGCGGTGGAATCAAAGGGCGCGTCGGTTCGGCTGAAGCTATATTGAGAGCCGATGCAGTCGAGTATCTGTTCCATGGAAAAGAACTCGCTCTGGTAGGCCGGGCTCGCCTGCAAATGACCCATGTTCATCAACTCGATAAAACGCAGCTCAATCCCCCGCTCCAGGGCGTAGTCCAGTAGCGGCAGAATTTGATCGTCGTTCACCTGGTTCATCGGCACCATGTTAATTTTGACTTTCAGCCCACCCGCCTGCATCAGCTCAATGCCGTGCAGGACCGTATTTAAATCGCCTGAGCGGGCGATGCTGCGGAAAGCGTCACGATCCAGGGTGTCCAGACTGACGTTAATCCGCTTCATTCCCGAATCGATAATGCTCTGGGCGTAGCGAGGCAACAGCTGACCATTTGTTGTCAGCGACACATCTCTAAGCCCGAGATTCATAATTCCCTGCAGCGTGGCTGGGAATTTCGGCGACAGCAAAGGTTCACCGCCGGTAATGCGAACCTTGTCGATGCCTGCCGTTGCGATTAACAGCGCAGTAGCGCGGACAATTTCCTCGCCACTGAGTTCGTAGGCCGCGGCCTGCAGGCGCTTACCGTCGGGCACACAATAGGTGCAGGCGTAATTGCAGGCAGCGGTAAGACTTAGGCGCAAATTTCGGAACCTGCGCCCCATTCGGTCAACGATCAAATGCTGCTGGTCGTTGGTTATTTCTTGCATATCAGTAATTCGTGAAAGTCCGTGTAGTGCCCGGGCAGTTAGCGCTGATAGTTAGTTCAACCGGGCCAGCAATCCATCGACAAAGCCGCTAGTCCAGAAAATTCCATTGGACCCTTTAACCAACACCCGGTCGCCGGCCCGCAGCGTGTCCACTAACAGGCCCGTAAGTTTGTCGTTAGTTTCGGGGAACCGCCCTAGTATGCGGGGGCCCAGAATGTCTCGCAAATTGCCGCTTTCGAGCTTCGCCAGCGCCTGGTTCATTTGCTCTCCCACGGCGACAATACCATGCAGGGCCGGTTCATGGGCAAGGCGTTCCAGCAGCTTTTCATGAGCCTGGGGCCCCTCCTCACCCAGCTCGCGCATATCGCCTACCACCGCAAAGGAGCGGCCGGGAGCGGAATCGCTTACGCCCAAAAACGCGGTAAGAGCCTCATGCATACTGCTAGGGTTAGCATTGTAGCTATCGTCGACCACCTCTATGCCCGCCTTGACACAAGAATTTCCGCGTCCATTGGGTACTGACTGAGCATCAAGATCGAGTCCGGGCTCAAGGGGAAAGTCTAAAAGCTTCATCGCCAACAAGCAGGCGCTTAGCGTTAGCCCTCGATGTTTACCGCCACCAGGCACTCGGGCAGACACAAGCTCACCAAACAGGGATAAAGACAAACGGTCTCCCTTCAGGTCTAGAATTTGGGCATGACTGGTAGACCTATGACCAAACTGATAGCCGGTCTTATCCAGTTCGTCATGGACCACTCGCAATCCATCAGTGGGCAGCGTCGAAAAGATTTGGCGCTTCTCCTCAATGAGGGCTTGCCGGGAGGAAAAGTTTTCAATGTGCGCATTTTGTACGTTCAGCAACATCCCAAGGTCCGGCTTCACCATGGCGGTCAGGGGCGCGATTTCCCCGGCATTGCTGGTACCAATTTCAAACACCCAAGCTGGTCCCTGGAGCCAGGCATTGGCCAAGGATAGTGGTACGCCAATGTGGTTGTTAAAGCTCCCGGGCGGTGCATAGGCTTGCATTGCTCGCGCAAGAAAACTCTTCGCCGTGGTTTTGCCGCTACTGCCAGTGATGGCGATCACGGGCCCAGCCAACCGGGCTCGGGCTGCAGCGCCAAGCTCCCAAAGGCCGTTATAAGTTTCTGCAGTCTGGTATTGGGGTAGATCAACGTCCTGCAAACGGCTAACCAAGGCGGCGCTGGCCCCGCGCTCCAGCGCGTGGGCCACGTAGTTGTGTCCGTCGGCAGCGCTGCGCGCATGGGTTTTAAATCGCTGGCCCGGATCCCCAGCAAGGGCGACAAACAAATCCCCGGGTTGAACCCAGCGG